>CAMKSY010000118.1 GCA_946415545.1 uncultured Pelosinus sp.
CTGCCATGTTCTCCTGCTCTTGCCGCTTCAATCGCCGCATTCAAGGCAAGTAAATTCGTTTGAGCCGTTATACTATTGATAAGTTTGATAATTTCCCTTACTTCTTGGGATTTTCCTTTAAGTTCCCCACCCAAGCGCACATTATACTGAGCCGTTGCTGCAATTTCATTCACAATATTTTCAGACCGCCCGATGGCCTCGCTTCCCTGATGGACTGAAGCCATAATTTGCTGTGTAATTTGCAATAAAGATTGCAGCCCCGCTGCCGTATTCTTTGCTAATTCAGAAACTTGATCTGTTTTGCTGGCAGCATTTTGTGCCATAGTACCTGTTTCCTGAGCGCCCGAAGCAAGTTCAGCTACTGCCATCGATATCAGCCTTATATCTCGACTAGCCCCATCCGAAACAGATGCAATTTCCACGCTTTTACTGGACACTTCTGCCGCTTCATCAGTAACTAATCCCAAGAGGGTACGCAAATATTCCAATGCAGAGTTGATGGATGCAGTTATCTCTGCCAGCTCGTCATTACCTCCACTTTCCAGTGTAACTGTTAAATCTCCATTCTTCATACGAGAAGCTTGTTCTGACACTGTTCTTAACGGCCGCATGATCCGATGTAATAGCATTGAGTTAAAGGAACAAGACAGTAAAACACCAATCGTTAAGAATATGCTATACGCATCAAATCCGGATAAAATGATATACATTAGTAGAACAAGTACTAATATGGGCGGTAATACAAAAAATAATTTCATATATTTTTCTTTCATAACCTAACGCCTCCTCCGATTTGTTTATTAAACAATACAACTAGCTGCATAACATAATTCATAACAATTTTTTAAAAACAACACGGGTCATCTGATAATGGGGAAACTTCACCAGTATCAGGATGAATCATTAATCCGTGAATCGGGACATTTCTTGGAATAATCGCCGTTTTGCGCAATGCATCCACCAGTTTCTTAACCTCTTCCTCACTATCGTGAACCTTGTCGAGCCAAGCAATTGCTTCTTCCTCGAATTTACGGATATACCTCTTATCAATCCCTCGATTTTGCATTTTTTGTTTCAGCATATTAGGAGATATTTGCGTTACACCACAATCTTCATGACCAACTACAACAATTTCTTCCACATCCAAAGCGTAAATAGCGATAACTAAGCTACGTAAAATTGTACCAAAATTTCCGTCTGTTGATGTACCCGCTGTTTTAATTACAACAGCCTCTCCTCTTTTTATTCCAAGTGCAGATTCTAAGAGTTCAACCAATCTGGTATCCATACAAGTAACGATAGCGATATGATGTCTTGGACTCTTAGAAAGACCATCCCCATTAACTGCTGATTTTGAAAGAAAACTGCTGTTTGCTTTGATTAGTTGTTTTAGCCCTACCATTTACAATTCCTCCAGCATCGTTTCACAACACTATTCTACAGCTCATTGAATGAGCGCTTCAGATGTAATATCAGAAGCGCTCATTCAGCCAAGTATACGATCCGACTCTTAGTCGTTTTTTACTAACACATTACATGTAACTTTCTTTATGGCACTTCTTTATTCTAAGCCTTTACTGCAACAGCATATTTAGGCTCTTGATGACTTAGAACACGTACAACCTCTTGGGCCGCAGTAACGCTGCATCTCGTAACTGCATCTTCCGTGTATGCTCCACAATGAGGTGTTAGCACTACATTGGGCAGGGTGAGCAGCGGATGATCCGGTGCTGGCGGCTCTTGGGTCAAGGTGTCCGCACCATAACCGGCTATCGTTCCGTTTTTCAATGCAGTATAAAGGTCTTTCTCATCAACCAGCTCACCTCTTGCTGTGTTTATGATGAAAGCATTTTTTTTCATGCCTGACAAAGTACGTTCATTAATAAGGCACTTTGTGTCAGGGGTAACAGGTAAATGTAATGTTAAAAAGTCAGCCTTTTCCACCACTTCATTTAATGAAACATATCTCACGTTATAGTTTTGGCATAGCTCAGGCTTCTGCCAAACATCAAAGGCTATAATTTCCATACCAAAAGCATGTGCTCTTTTTATCACTTCACTGCCGATATTTCCTGTACCCAGCACCCCTAATACTTTTCCATATAATTCACAGCCTAAGTTACGTTTCCAGCTGCCTTGACGAACTTGGGCATCCTGCCCCGGTATTACTCTCGCCAGAGACAACATCAAACCGAATACTAACTCACAAACCGATATGGTATTCGTTCCCGGTGCCAGGGTTACAGGGATGCCCAGCTTAGCAGCAGCTTCTACATCTACCTTGTTATATCCTACACCATTTCTGGCTATTATTTTTAATGTAGGAGCTCCAGCCTCAATGACCTTATCAGTAATTTCATCTAGCCCGGCAATAATCGCATCCACTCCTGGAATAATGCGAATCATCTCGGCCTCTGACTTAACCCCATCACTAACGTGAGTGATAATTTCATGCCCTGCATTTTCAAGTATTGCCTTGCCTTCTTTATTAGCAGCAACTGAACGGGCCGTAATTAATACTTTTGCCATACTCTATGCCCCCTAGCGATTATTGGCTATAATAGCTGTATCATTTCTTACCGAATGCAGCAATATCCGTGAATTCCTGCTGCAGATTCCAGTATATACGGTTATAAATATCATATAGTTCTTGATAACTTTTAACTGCCGAAGTTCCCGGCTTATAGGTCTTTTCAATTGTTACAAAATCAGCTGTGGAAGATATATCCTTTATAATTCCCGCAGAAACGAAGCCTAATACCGCGGCCCCAAAGGCTGCCCCTTCGTTTACATTTGGGACATTTATTTCCTGATTCAATGTGTCAGCTAAAATCTGCAGCCATAATTCTGACCTGATAAAGCTGCCGCTTACTCTGATTTCACGAGCCGGTCCCGTCACGTCCTGCAAGGCAAGAAGGATACTGTTCATTCGATAACATACCCCTTCCATTGTGGCGCGAATCATATGCCTTTTATCATGCTGCAGGGTAAGACCGAACAGTACACCTCTGGCGTCCGCATTCCAGTTTGGAGCTCGCTCGCCTGTAAAAAAGGGAAGCATAATGAGCCCCTCTGAGCCCGGCGCTATTTTTTTTGCATAGCTAGACATCAAGTCATAGGAATCAATGCCAAGTTTTGCTGCTACTCTTTGTTCTGTCTCACTAAAATGATCCCGCATCCAGCGCAGTGCAAGTCCACCATTATTAATGGCACCGCCTGCAACCCATACGTTATCCGTAAGATTGTAACACCAAGTCCGTCCTTTTTCATCTGTACACGGTTTATCGGTCAGCATACGTACTGCACCGCTTGTGCCAATGGTGGCACTCATATCTCCAGGTCTTACCGCTCCGATGCCTACATTTACCAATACACCGTCACCAGCACCAATTACTACAGGGATTCCCGGCTGCAGACCTGTCCGACGAGCCATCTCACCTTTTAAGGGCTGACTGTATGTTGTTGACACAACATTCGGCAGCGTCTCTTCTGAAATAGACAGATACGATAGCAATTCCCGATCCCATTCCAACTTCAATAGATTATACAAACCGGAACCGCTGGCGACCGAACGATCTACCACCCATTGCCCAGTCAACACTCGAAAGGCATAATCTTTGATAGAACCAAAGTAAGAAGAACGCTTAAATATCTCGGGACGCTCCTTGCGAAGCCAAGCAATCTTAGCCATGGGATACATGGGGTGAAGCGGACATCCTGTACGGCGGTATATGGACAGGAAATCAGGATATATTCTTTTCATCTCTCGCACAATGTCCTGGCTGCGAGTGTCTGCCCACGTCATTAGTGTTGTTGTCGGCTCTCCCTCTTTATCATAGGCAAGAAAACTGTGAAATACTGAACTGATGGAGACCCCTTCTGCCTTACGCCCAGATTGGGTTAACGAAGTTACTACATCGCTAATGACACTTTCCATTGCACCAATGATTTCATTAGAATCTTGCTCAGCCCAGCCGGGATGAGGTGTATATAGGGGATATTCCTGAGAAGCAGCACAAAGAGACTGCCCGTCAGCTTGATACGCCACGGCTCTTACTCCTGTCGTCCCTATATCAATACCAATCCATACAGAAGGTTTCATCTTCATCATCCTCACTTCTTAGTAGCTAATCTAAATTAAAAACCTCGCTAAATGATCTACATTTTTAAGGCAAATAACATCTCATGCTTCTTTAAAAACAAATTTTTGTATTGCATACCCTACGCCGCATTCTTCATTTGTTTTTGTTATATCATCAGCATACTGCTTTAGCTCTTCGCATGCATTGCCCATAGCAATTCCAATACCCGCTTCTCGAATCATAGAAATATCGCTGCCTTCATTTCCAACTGCCATCACATGTTTCATAGGAATTCCCAAATCTTCGCAAATTCTTTTTAAAGCAGCACCTTTGCTGACTGTCGGTTCCACAATTTCTAAACCATGATCGGTATCCCGAATGACTGCAAAATCATCTGACCACATTTTTAGAATTTGCTGGGCTTTTTGAATTCGTGCAGCATCATCAAATATTGCAATACGCATGGGTGCCTTATCCAATGTCCTTAATTTCTTTGGACCAAGAGCCGTATACGGCACACCAAAGTTCCGAGAATAATTGATTGTTTCTTCGGTGGCTTCCTGAACAATAAGCTCATTCTCTAAATACACTTTGATATAGTAGTTATCGTCTTCAAAAATGCGAACCATTTCTCTAAACTTCAGCAAATCCATCGGCCTTTTTAGCCAGATTCTTTCTTCTCTTTCTTTTGTTACATAGGAACCACTTAAGGAAATCAGCGGCGCCTCCAACTTCAATTGGCGGGCATAAGGCAGCATAGAACAGAAAGGTCTTGCTGATGCCAGCGTAACAATGATTCCCTTCTCTTGGGCCTTAGCAATCAGTTGTACGGCCTGACCGGGAATCTTTTTCTCTTCATCTAATAACGTCCCATCCAGATCAAGAGCAATCAGTCGAACAGGAGGATACATCATAAGGCTACCTCTCTACAAATTAATTAACAATCCAGCTGGAAGTTTCTTTGTTATCTAAAACACGTTTCAATTCGCGCAATAATAAGTACGGAGTTTGAGCAAATGTGTCATTCGTTGCACCAGCCAAATGAGGTGTCAGAGTAACATTTTCCATGCTTAATAAAGGATGTTCCTTTGCTATTGGCTCTGTCCAAAAGACATCCAAAGCTGCTCCACCAATTTGTTTATTTTCTAAGGCTTCTATTAATGCCTGTTCATCAATCAAACCTGCTCGTGCAGTATTAATCAAATAAGCCGTTGGTTTCATCCATGAAAGCGCTTCTTTGCCAATTAGACCAGCCGTATCTTTACTAAGTCTTGCATGAATACTGATGAAATCAGACTGTCTGCATAGTTCTTCCAGTGAGACTAATTCCACTCCTGATCCCTGCACCGCTTCCGCCTTGATATATGGATCATATGCCAGAATGCGAACATTAAAGTTTGCTAATTTGTGGGCAACCAACCGTCCAATATACCCCAAGCCTACCAAACCAATTGTTTTTTCACGCACATCACCCATAAATCCAGAATTAGCATATTTCTTTTTCCAGTCTCCCTGCATCAATGCAGCATGGCCCCTTGCCACATTGCGAAGCTCTGCCAACAGCAATGCAATCGTAAAATCCGATACAGCCTCTGCATTGCGTCCCATGGTTTTCATTACTTTAGCACCTTTTGCCGTTGCGGCACTGACATCGGCATTTTCTGTGCCAGCACGACACACACCAATATAAGATGCATTGCTTTGCTCAATCAGTTCCTTATTTAACGGAGTATGATGCGTAATAATCACATCGGCATCTTTACCCGCTTCAATCAATTCTGCTGGAGGTTTTCCGGCACTAGGGCCAAATTTCTCAACCTGACTGCGTAAGAACCAAAATTCTTCTTCACTCTCCGGTTTCCAATCTACCCCTTTTACAATCGCTTCATCGCCAAAGACATCACGTACTGCTTTCGTCAGCGTATTTGCTGTCAGCATTGGATCCCCTACTACTAAAAATTTCATTTTTATATTTCCTCCTTCTTAATTAAAGCGTCGATTTTGTGATGTATTTCTTGAAGCGCAGGATAAATGTTCTGGTAGACATTCTCAAACATGGTACGATATGCTTTATGCCTTACTGGATCTGGAAGATACACTGTATCATCGCGCCTTGTCTGCCGTACAGCATCTTCAGGATTCTTGTATATTCCAGCACCAAGTCCAGCCAGCATCGCCGCACCAAGGGTAACTGCCTCAGGTACATTTAAACAAACAACAGGCTTCCCTAAGATATCTGCTTTGATCTGCATCCAAAAAGGTGACTTTGTTGCTCCCCCTACTACATTCACAGTCTCAATCTCACGCCCTACGATATTTTGTATACCTTCTATAATGGTTGTAGATTCATAGCAAAGTCCTTCTATGATCGCTCTTGCCAAGTCTCCTCTTGTATGAGAAGTAGTCAGGCCAATGAACGCGCCCTTAGATAATGGGTCAGCTCCTGGTGCATATTTTCCTCGAAAATGAGGTAACAGTACCGCTCCCTTTGCTCCCATTGGTGATTTCTCCGCCTCTTCAAGCAAGGTAGTCAAATCCTCCTTGGTCATCTCATTGCGAAACCAATCTAAGATTACACCTGATGAAATCACTTGTCCGGCAATATAGTACTTATCATCTACAACATAATTTACACACGTAAAATTAGTATCAATATGCTTTACATCATTGGTGGGCTCATCGACAACCATAAGAATCTGCTCACTCGTCCCTATAGCACTTAGTACTTGACCGCTTTGCGTCAAGCCACAAGCAAAGGCTCCGCATACATAATCTAACCCTCCAGCAAAAACAGGAGTTCCTGCCTCAATACCTGTTAAACCGGCTGAATGGCTTGTTACCTTACCCGCCAATTCTCCCGATCGTTTTATGGTTGAACATATTTCCTTCGGAATCTGCGCATGGTCTAGAATCTTATCAGACCAGCATCGCTCTTTTAGATCAACTGCCATTGTCCGGCAAGCAATGGATAAATCAACTACCGCCTCGCCAGTAAGCCGATACGCGATATAATCCTGCATGGAAACCCATCGTTTCACACCTTTGAACAATTCAGGCTTTTGTTTGCGAATCCATTGCACTTTGGTAATTCCCGCCATTGGATTTGGTACAAAGCCACTAATACTGAAGACTTCTTCACTGCCAAAGTCCTCGCGCCACTCGGCCGCAATTCCTTCCGTTCGGGTATCAAACCAAGCAATCGAGCGATGGATCCACTCGTCATTCTCATTCAGAAGAACACCAGCAGCCCCCATACTAGCCACCGCGATACCATCAATCTTTTCGCCTCCCAATTGGCGAGTAATATCTCGTAATATATCCTGTACTGCATCCCAAATTTGTCCAGGATCAAATTCAGCCCAATTATTATCTAAATAATGAGTCACCGTTGGGCGACTAGCCACTGCTTTAAACATACCATCTTCTGTATAAGCTGCAGCCTTACAATTCGTAGTTCCTACATCTATGCCGATTAAACAAGCCAATTCCTTCCCCTCCTGCTTCTATCCACCTGTATATAGGTCGAAGTAAATGTTTCAAGGAAATCGTAAGAGCAAAAAAGACCTTCCAAACTTTTTAGCACATATATACGATTATTTTATAACGATCATTTCCGAATGTTGGCTGATTTCATCTTTTAGCTCATCCAAGAATGGAGCAACTGATACACGCAGCCCTGCTCTATTAGTAACCAGATCCATCCCTTGGCATATCTCATCCAATGAAACTAGATGAGTCAAAATTTTCTTAGCCGATACCTTTCCATTACGAATTAACTCTAAGGCTAATGCATTATGCCGAGGCGCTGATGAAAATGCACCATAAATCGCAATTTGACGATAATGTACATAATTCGCATCGATTGTAATCGAAGGCTGATCTTTAGGCAATCCTGCAAACAGGCAGACCTTACCCATTTTGCTGGCCATATTAATACCTAAAACTTGTGCTTCTGCTGTACCTGCTGTAACAATCACTACATTCGCTCCCAAACCGCCGGTCAGCTCCATCACAGCCTTCACCCCATCTTGGGAGCTCAGGTCAATATATCCATCAAAGCCGAATGATTTTGCCTCTTTTAAGCGTCCGGGACTGCGGTTAATTAAAAAGACCTTGCCTGCTCCTCTTGCCCTCGCTGCCTCAGCATGCATAATTCCAATTGGGCCTGCGCCGATCACCGCTACCGAATCACCCAAACCAATATTCATCACTTCTTGTGCATTCAATACGCAAGCTAGCGGCTCAGCAAGTGATGCCTCTAAATAGGTAACTTCATCAGGAATGCGATTGATATTGCCCACCCGAACAGCACCTGCCGGAACAAGCACATATTCAGCAAATCCACCGTTATAATGATGCGCAATCGTCTTACGGGTGTAGCACATATTTTGCCAGCCAGATGAACAATAAGAGCATGTTCCGCATCCAATACCTGGTGCTACAATGACGCGTTCACCTACCGAATATGCAGTAACATCCGATGCTACCTCTACAATTTCTCCTGCTATCTCGTGGCCTAAAACAATCGGTGGCTTAATCGCCGCATGACCATGACGAAATGTTCTTAAATCTCCCCCGCAAATTGCACAAGCCTTTACTTTAATTAAAACAGTTCCTGGCTGAACCTGAGGTGTTTCAATTTCCTCAAGAGTCATTTTCCCAATTCCTTGATATATCGCTGCTTTCATGCTATTTCCTCCTTAGTCTTATAAGAATAATCAACAGTTGACAAAGTCAAATCAAAATTGCTCTTGAATGAGCATTTTAATACGAATTGAATCGATTTGAAAATTTATGCTTCGCTCTCTTTACCATAATTGAACGTCCAGCTGTAGTTATATACACCTGGACGTCCAAACATCTTTATGTTCTATGAGACTACCTTTGATAGAAGCAATATAAATCCCAATGAAGATATAGACAGAATCGTCTCCAAAACGGTCCAAGTTTTCAATGTCTCAGTAACGGACATACCGAAGTATTCCTTTACAATCCAGAATCCGGCATCATTCACATGAGAAAGAACCAATGCTCCTGATCCTACAGCCAGCACGATAATTTCTTTTGACACGCCCGCTGAATTTGCAACAAGAGGTGCTACAATACCAGCTGCAGTCATCATCGAAACTGTAGAAGAGCCTGTAGCGATACGAATCATAGCCGCAATCGTCCAAGCCAGCATAATAGGACTTAACCCCATTGTGGAGGCCATCTTAGCGATTTCATTCCCAATACCACTATCTAATAATACTTTATTAAATGCACCGCCGCCGCCGATAACCATTAAAATACTAGCCATAGCCGGCAGAGATTGATCGCAGAATTTACCAATTTGCGTCAGATTAAAATTACGACTAAAGCCAAAGCTATAAAAAGCAAATAATAATGCAAATAAGAGGGCCATAAACGGACTGCCTATGAATTTCAAAATCGCAAACATCTGAGTTGTACGATCCATTGTCAGATCAGCAATTGTCGCAAACATCATTAATATAACTGGTAATAATATAGTGAAAAGGGTAATAGCAAATCCGGGCATTTCATGATCTTGTCGGCCTGCTTTAATCTGATCAGCAAAACCTTCAGGTACCCCAACTACTCTCATCCGTTTGGAAATAAAGCTAGCAAATAAAGGTCCGGCAAGAGCTGCTGCAGGCAAACCAACAATAAGACTATATAAAATCGTTTTACCAACATCGGCCTTAAATATATCTACAGCTGCCATAGCTGCAGGGTGAGGGGGAACCAAACCATGTACGATGGATAACCCCGCAACGAGAGGAAGACCAACTTTTAGTAAGGAAATTCCAGTTTCCTTTGCAATCGTAAACACGAGAGGAATCAAAAGCACAACACCCACTTGGAAGAAAACAGGAATTCCGACAATAAAGGCAACAATCATCATTGCCCAGTGTACTTTTTTCAGTCCAAACAAATTAATTAAAGTTTTAGCAATTCTTTCTGCTCCACCAGATTCTTCTAACATTTTTCCTAACATGGTGCCAAGTCCTAGAACAATTGCAATAAAACCAAGAGTATTACCTAGCCCCGCCTGGATGGAAGCAAGGACTTTATCAAAGGGCATCCCCGCTGCCACTCCTAAGAATACCGACACGATCATTAAGGTTACAAAAGGATTAATTTTAAAATAAGTAATCATAACCAAGAGCAAAAGAACGGCCGCAATAGCAACTCCGATTAACATTCATATTCCTCCTCTTTTTATCTTACTAGTATTGTTCCCTTCGTGGGACTAATCTTATCCTTTGTTGTTTGAACAAAGAAAATTCTGTTATTTAACCCCTTCTCACCACCTTTCTATTGCATTTAATTTTAAAATGGAGATCAATTCTTATGACTATCTGCGAAAAAGTCTGGTTTTGTTCTAACCATTTTCGCAAATCATTTTCATTATTTATCATTTTTTCAAAATTATTTTCATACATATTATATAATTTGCAAAGAATAAAATCAATGACTTTAAATGTAATTTTCAATATTTTTATACAATTCATAATTATTTTCGTTTAATTTTTTTTGTTATTTGTATATCATCGCATCTTAATAATATTTAATTAATAAGGCATTAGCCCTTACGACTTCAGCATAGAGTAAACTATTTTTTGATAGCAGCTTATTGTTTTCAATTGCTGTTATTCATGTTTATGTATCTTTTTTTGATTATATTTACAATTTGTAAAATTATTTTCATTGACTGAGATGTGATGACAACTTGACCTTGAAAACAAACCGCTACACTGGGAAAGGGCGCGAAGAATAGCTATACGATCCTTCGAGCCCTCAATATTTCTTCGCAGACTTCATTGCCTCATAACTTTTTATCATCTTCTATAAGCATAATACTGTACATAAAATCTCACCTCCC
>CAMKSY010000119.1 GCA_946415545.1 uncultured Pelosinus sp.
GCCAGCCGCACCAGTTGCACCCGTTGCTCCAGTCGCTCCATCTGCACCAGTGGCCCCCGTTGCTCCGTCTGTGCCAGCCGCACCAGTTGCACCCGTTGGTCCGGTCGCTCCATCTGCACCAGTGGCTCCTGTTGCACCATCCGTACCAGTTGGTCCCGTTGCTCCTGTCGCACCATCTGCGCCAGTGGCTCCCGTTGCTCCGCCTGTGCCAGCCGCACCAGTTACACCCGTTGGACCTGTTAGTCCAGTTGGCCCAGTTGGCCCTGTCGCTCCCGTTACGCCGGTGGCTCCGGTTGCTCCGTCTGTGCCAGCCGCACCTGTTGGTCCCGTTGGTCCTGTCGCTCCAGCCGCACCTGTTGCTCCCATTGTACCTGTGGCTCCGGTTGGTCCCGCTATTCCATTAGCTCCTGTAGGACCTGTTGCACCTGTACGCCCTGTAGCACCTGTTGGGCCAATGGAACCAGTGCCGCCCGTAGATCCGATAGCGCCTGTTGGACCTGTTGCTCCGGTGGTTCCCGTAGCACCTGTACGTCCTGTTGCACCGGTAGGTCCGGTAGCTCCTGTAGGTCCAGTCGATCCTGTAGGACCGCTCGGTCCAACTTCGGTAGCACCCGTAGCACCCGTACGTCCTGTTGCGCCAGTAGTACCTGTAGCACCTGTAGGACCAGTCGGTCCTGTAGGTCCGGTAGGGCCTATCTCCGTCGCACCCGTCGCTCCTGTACGCCCATTAGCACCAGTAGGTCCAATAGAACCAGTAGGACCTATTATTCCAGTTGTACCAGTAGGACCTGTTGCTCCGGTTGAACCCGTAGCACCAGTACGTCCTGTAGCTCCTGTTGACCCGGTTGCTCCGGTTGGCCCCGTAGGTCCAGTCGGTCCAGTTGGTCCTATTTCTTGACGAAAAAACGTATTAATATCACTCATAAAGAGAGAACACCTCCACAGTATATATATCTATAGCTTATACTAGATTTAATTTATCTTATGCCATAAATAAAAAAATGTGATTATGTAAATGCAACTTATTTTATGATAATAACAACAAAGGAACAGGAACTTTTTTTCAACTCCAGTAACCATTAAAAAATCTCCTGCTGTAGCTGGATGGGATTAGCTTAACTAGTTCGCTGAGTTTACTAAAAGCAGCCTCAGCTGCTCATTTGCCCCTTTCTGCTGGCTTATGATAAAAGCCGTAAGCTGCTCATAGAGAGTTAAATCCTGAAATAATTCCTTATGTTTCGTCTGTTGCCTTCAGGACCAAAAGAGACATACTCCTCATTTTTTTGAGAAGTATGTCTCTTTTTTGTATAATTAACTATCTTGAGTAGTCTCCTTTATGGATGTCCCCTATTTGGCTATCGTGTCTTATTCTTTGATTAAATAATAAGACAAGCCTTTATTATCGTTTAGCAATTGATAATTCAACCTAGCTGTCTTTAACAGAAATTGTTCTTTTTGCTTATCTCTCACGATGATCAGACGATCAGATAACGGAGGCATCGCCCCAAATTCAGCTATTCCCTGGGTCGGCATGGTGTATTTGCTTGACCAGTCTAGCTCTTCCGCCTGACGAAAATTCACTTCACTTGATGGTATAAGCTTAATTGCCACCTTGCCGCTATAAAAAGCCGCCGAAGTACTGTAAAACTGATACATCCCGATCTTCTCCACTCCAAGATCGACCATGCTTTTAGCCATTTCTTTTCCTGACCGGCTTTCCGCTATAGCTGGAAATATAAACAGAGAAAGTATGATATATGACCCCAATTGCCACAGACAAAGCAATTTGAAAACATCGACTGCAGTCCGGTTTCTTACTTTCCACACGCTGAATACCAAAAGCAGCAGCAAACCGGCTGTAGCCATGCCAAGTTCCCACCCCGCCAGATAGCGATAAGCCGCTATCATATATCCAACCATGAGTAAGGCTGCAGGAATCCCTACCCAGTAGAAAATTTCCTTCGCTTTCCCCTGGGCTAGCATCCCCTCTAGTTGAATAGCTGTTAGGATTGCCACGGGAAAGAGAATGGGAAACGTATAGGTCAGGTATTTAGTAGCCATTAGCGAATAAAAGCCAAAATAAACAGCGATCCATAGAAAAAGGAATAACAGCAGCGGGGACTTCCGGGAACGCAAGTCCTTATATCCTTGGATCAAAGCTTTTACCGCCAGAGCAGACCAAGGCATCATACTGAGCACAAATACAGCAAGATAATAGTAGCTCACATTATCTTTCGGATGTTCGGAAACGGTTGCTCGAAGATAGTTATGAACACCAAAAAAGTTATTGATAAACTCCATACCGTGCAAGGTATACATAGCAGCGTACCAGGGCAGCGCTACAATAGCAAAGAGCAAAACTCCTGTCAGCAGGTACATTTTTTTAAGTTCCTTCCAATTGCGCTGCAAGAGAATAACTAACAGCATAACTAGAGTAGGAAGCAGAACGCCAATCGGCCCTTTCGTCAATACAGCCAGCGCCATGCTGACATAGGCAGCTAGATACCATCGCTTGGTGCCATCCATTTTTACATATCCCAGATAAAAAAAGCCCAGAGCAGCGCAATTAAATACAAAGAACACCATATCGGTAATCACTAGTTTAGCCAACGATATATACTCGAAAGACGTTCCCATAATCACCATTGCCAATAATGCGGCTCTTCGCGTATTGGTTTTGCTTACAAACCAATACAGCAGCACGACTCCCACGGCAGCAAACAAAGCCGGCGCCAGCCGAGCTGCCCATTCTGAGAAACCAAAGAGTTGAAAGGATAATGCCGTAAGCCAGTAAAAAAATATTGGCTTATCAAACCAGACATTTCCATAAATCCTTGGTGACACCCAGTCCGCTGACAACACCATTTCTTTTGCTGTAAGCGCATAGTTCGATTCCACCGGATCGGTGATGGGTATAGCGTGATTGAAAAGAAGATAGAAACAAAAAGAACCAAGAAATATAACCCAATACATTTTTTGGGAAGCTGTGAAGTCACTTATGCCGCTAGATGTTTTCATATTATAAACCCTTTCTAACGAACAATTTCTTGTTCTCATACATTAAAAGAACCTTATCCTCTTGCACAATAAGCAAGCGAAACTTACTCTGCATTGCTGTAGAGAGATTATCATAGTTTTTCTTTTTCATAACCAAATACGCTCTGCCACTTTCGCTGTCTGCAACTGCCGCTAAATTCTCCTGACTTAGTTCAGTTCCTGGAATCCCACTGTAGTACATAAAGCCAGGCCGGTAAAATTTTTCAATATATACCGGAGCCTGTCCATCATAGTGCTGCTGAAACTCATTAACAAACGGTCTCACAGAAAGCCCAGTAGTAATAACGGGCAGGGCTTGTGTCATTAAAACAACGAAAAAGATCATTACGCCCAGTACCTGGATGATAAACACAGCACGAAAGTTACGGTGAAAGCCCTGCATCAGGACAAAAGCCGCTAATACAACTAGAATCACTGACAGAACCTTAACAGAAACCATCGGCTCCGTTGTTACCGCCGTTCCGGCATAAAACAGACCGGCGCTCAAGAGCGCAGCGACAATTCCGAAAATACCACTAGCACACTGTAATTCTTTATATCGGTGCTCTGTCCACACTTTGTCGAAATAATAACCGGTCAGTAACGCTAATGGAGGATACATCGGCAGGATATACGAAACGAGTTTTGTTTGCGATAGCGAAAAAAATAGAAATATAATCGATGCCCATATTATCAGGAAGATACAGGAATTACGATATTCTCCTTTTTCTTTGATCGCTGTGAAAAAGGCTTGAACCAGAAGAGAAGACCATGGAAAAAAGCCCAGAATTAACACCAGAATATAGTAATACCAGACTGCACCTGATGCGTGCTCAGCTTGCAGAAAACGGGTTACATTATGAAACCCTAAGAAAGTATCAATAAAAGCCATGCCATGAAGAGAATACATCACTACATACCATGGCAGAGCAATCAGCACAAAAAGTACACTCCCGCTAACCACTTTCATTTTCTTTATCCTGCTTAAACTGCCCGTTACAAGCAGGTACAGGCCAACAATCGCACCGCAGAAGAAAAGGGCAACCGGACCTTTGGTCACTACGGCAAGTGCGGTACATCCATACAGCAGATAATATTTCTGGTGCAGAAACGCCAGTAACGCCGCCGTCAGGAAAAATGTCAATGTCATATCAGTAACAGCTGCGTTGCCAAGATAAAAATACTCCAGACTGGTGGCCAGCACTAGAGCAGCCAGTAAGCCGGCCCGTTCGTTAAATAATTTTCGGCCCGCTAAATAGATAAGAACAGCTCCGCATACTGCAAGAACTGCAGAAGGAAGGCGAGCGGCAAACTCGCCAAAGCCAAAAATCTTAAAAGCTGCTGCCACCAGCCAATAATACATCGGCGGCTTATCAAACCAAAAATCACCATAAATCCTTGGAGAAATAAAATCCTGAAAATGCAGCATTTCTCTGGCTGTCTCAGCATATACAGGCTCATCCGGGTCCAGCAAGGGATGCATTCCCAAAAAGGTAAACATGAGTATACCGGCTACACCTAAAATCAGTAAAATTGAAAACAAAGCTTTTCTATTTATCATCATATCAATAATTCCTTTCCAACTGGTTCAATTGCAATAAAACCAGATCCCACCCCACTGTTACTAATACTTTCATCTTACGTTCTCTCTCTGTGCTACTTGATTCTAGCTAAATAGCTTCCCATTGCGTTTTTGGTATTGCAATTTCCCATGGGTATTGCCTTGATCAGAAATGGGTTCAGTGCCATTTTTAAGTTCAGCGCTAACCCAGTATAATGGCCGCTGCTTAACCTCCTCAAAAATGCGTCCGATATACTCACCGATAATCCCCAAGCCCACCAATTGGACGCCTCCCAGCGTCAATGTACTCACTGCGATCGTTGCCCACCCTGGTACAGCATCAGTGGTAAACAGTTTCGTGTACACCACATCTAGGGTTAAGCCAAAACTCAACATCCCAAAAAGCAAGCCGAGATAAAAGGCAAAACGTAAGGGCAATTTTGAATATGCTGTAATACCATCCAGAGCAAAAGAAAGCATTTTCCTAGGCGAAAACTTGGATTTACCGGCAAATCGCTCGGGTGCTACAAACTCCACTTGTGCTTGCCGATACCCCATATCGCCAATGATTCCCCGAATAAATCGGGCTTTCTCTTTAAAACATTGAAAAGTTTGCACTACTTTTTTATCAAGCAGCCGGAAGTCCGACCCACCTTCCACGATATGAATATCTGACATGGTATTAATTAACCGGTAGAACATATTTGAGGTAGTTTTCTTTAGCCAAGAAACACCAACTGTATCTACTCGAACAGTTTGCACCACTTCAAACCCCTCTTCCCATTTCATCAGCAAAAGCGGCAACAGCTCCGGTGGATGCTGCAGGTCACCATCCATAGTGATCACCACATCCCCCTTGGCATAATCAAGCCCACAGGTTAAGGCCACCTGGTGCCCAAAATTGCGCGCTAGAAGAAGCGCCTTAACCTTTGTATCCTGCTTTGTCAGCCGATCGAGAATAATTGCGGTATCATCACTCGATCCATCGTCAATAAAAATTAATTCATAAGAATAGCCCAAAGGCTCCATATATTTGCAGACTTCTTGATAAAATACATTTACATTCTCCTGCTCATTAAAAACAGGTACAACTATTGAAATTAACTTCATTTTTATCCCCGCCTATTCCGTTAAATATCCAGACACTTAAATGTTACGTGACCTATGCGACCAACTATATCTGCAAATAGGAGAAGCTGAAATCGCTTCGAATATTACTTGTCCAATTTGTCAGACTGAGTGTAACAAACCAATCTGAAAATACTATGAAAGAAAAGCTAAATAATTGGCCAAGAAAGGTCGCTTAAATAGATAACGATCCTTGATACACCGATGATGCGGAAGATCAGCAGGACTCGTGATTACTTTGTAAGATATTATAAAGCACTAGACTCCATATTTATCTGCCAATAATGCATCTCCTTACTGTCTAAATAAAGTTGTAAGCCGTCCACCGATATTTCCATAATGTATCAACTGAATTTCGCGTTTTTTTATACTTTCAAAGACTTCCTTGCACTTTAATGCCTCCATTTCTTCCTGCCAGTGATATTCCCATTGAAATAACTGCTCCAGTGATTGGTTATTCTTCCCTGGATGCACCATAATTTCAGAGATTCCATCCGGAAGTTCCTCTAAAATATGCAGCAAGGATGATTGCTGCATAGAACCTCCAGCCAACATGCCAAAAAAATGCTGCGGAAAAAAGAATCCCATCTTTGTATAAATGTTCTGCGCCAATAATGAACAGCCGGTAAGAACTGCTTTTGCAAAAAAACGACTCATATCAGGGATTCCCATCCCAAGAAAGCCTATAGGTTCGGCCGGTATTCTTATTTTATTAATATTAAATTCACGAGCAACTCTGCCAATGATTTCTGTCAGCCCCGGCAAAACATGCAAATGTTGGTGGCTGTCGACATGTGTAATCTTTATCCCTGTACCAGCCACCTTCCGCAATTGGCATAGGAGTTCCCATTCTATATGTTTTTTAGAGACTTGACCGCTAATATATTTCTTAATAAACTGACCGTAGCTTGGAAAGAAAACCCCGTTCTTATTTAACAGAGTATGGATGTCGCCGCGTGCTACTGGACGTGTCCCGACCAGCGTCAGATGCACTCCAACACCAAGCTTTGGATATTTACTAGCCAATCGAACTGCATGTTCAAAGGCATCTCCGCCTGCCATAATTGATGTGCTGGTCACACACCCAGCAACATGCCCTTCCACTATGCCCTCATTTATTAACTCGTGCAGCCCAAAATCGTCAGCATTAACGATAAGCTGTTTCATAAAATCACCTGCTTCTGTTATAAAAATATTGATACGTTTCTGTGTGATTAAGTCTAACGGATGACTCTGAAATTAAAATGAAAAGACATAGATTTTTTACAAATAGACCGAAATGGACAATAGAAAACTCCTATCAGTCTTCACTAATAAGAGGTGCTCTCCGACACAGGGCGGTATCATGACCTATGCCCACGAAATTCCGAAAAAAAAAGAACCTAGACGCAGCGCGCCATCGTTCTTTTTTTACATCATTCACTTTTCCCCTTATGTCCGCCCACATAATCCGCCCGTTCAAGGAAGGTCCCACCAGTCATCGATCCAGCGTAGAAAATTGTTTTTTTGCCGAATCGCGTCCTCAGATCATCTACTACTCTATCAATGGCATGATTCCTTTCTTCTCCTTCAAAAAACAGTTCTAACTGCTCATGTTCTTTTGATACGATTTTCCCAGCAGTAATATTTACCGATCGTACTGGTTCACCCTGCCACCGCTTACTAAACTCCTGGCGTGCTGCTTCACTAATAATATCCGTTGAGTGTTCGGGACGAACTAACTTAATTCGTGCAGTAAAGCCCAGCTTAAAATTCCTATCCGTATATCCTATTTTCAAATATACCTCTTGGCATTTTTCCTGGTGCTTTCGCAGCCTAGTGCATACATCTCCCACCATTTCCTTGATGATGATTAGAATCTCTTCTTTTACATCATAATCCCGCATCAATATCTGGTTTTTACTATAGGATTTACTTTTTGGCCGTTCTTTCTGGCTAATGATGCTAGCATCCAACCCCCATGCGTGGTAATATAACTGCACCCCTATTACGCCTAGCGTTTTCTGCAACCACAGTGGATTGGCATGAGCCAGCCCCTCAATTGTATAAATACCCATTCTCTTGAGTTTTTGATCATATCCTCTGGATATGCCCCAAAACGCAGTCAGCGGTTGTATTTTCCATACCGTTTCCGGCACCATCTCATACGTCCATTTGGCAATCCATGGCGGACGCTTTTTCGCTTCATTGTCCAGTGCCAATTTTGCCAGAAGAGGATTATCGCCAATGCCTACAGTCACAATAAGACCTAACTCATCCTTCACTATCTTTAAAATAGTCTCCGCAATCACCTCTGCAGGTCCAAACAGATTTAGCGATGCGGTAACATCCAATATAGACTCGTCAATGCTATAAATGTGTAGATCTTCATCTGTTACGAACCGACGAAAAATATTCTGTATCGCCTGGTTGGCATTGATATACAGTGCCATATTTGGCTCTACTACCATGATCGGCGAATGTTTTGGAACTTCAAAGAGCCGGTTTCCAGTCTTGATATTATATTCTAATTTAACCCTAGGACTGCTGGCCAGTACGATCGCACCAGCTCTTCTTAAATCCGATACTACAACAATATAAGCTTCTAGGGGGTCAAGCCCCCGCCGAACCGCCTCTACGGATGCAAAGAATGATTTTACGTCAATGCATAATACGCTCCTGCAAGGAAAACGAGAAAAATCAACGAGCCCCATCGCTTTTTCCTTCTTTCTCTTTTATCTGCTCGTTGTGCTCAGACAGAAGCATTCCCGCCCACTTGATCATACATCGGTCGGCGTAAACGATTCGAGCCATCTGCTGGTAAATAGAGATACTTAGTAAATCTATAGTATGTTCTCTCATCACTAGCCACCTCCATATACATACTACCAGAACGTATGTTCTGTGTAAATATCGATACCTGTGGTAATTTATTACAGATTTTAGATAAAAACAAAGCCGACTAAGAATAACAGCATCCACGACAGCCGCCTCCTTTTCGCCGCCGTGAAATAAAATATTTAACTCTAATAATCTACACAGATTCTGTTGAAAAAACGGGGGTTTTGATTTAAATTCAAAACCCCCGTTTGGCTTCGTTATGCAATTACAATATAGCAAAACATCTGCCATAACTACATTTTTTATTTTACTAAGTATGTCTATTTCTTTTTGCGTATAAGCTTGTAATCCTTTTACACATTATTGAAAAAGTGTGTACTTCTTCTTCTGTCAATGCTTCTTCAATTAGGTTCATAATTTCATTTCCAAAATCCTCAACACGGTTCAAAAAGGCTTTCCCCTCTGCGGTAAGCACAATGTTGTAAGACCGACGATCATTCGTCTGCCTTTCTTGAATAATATATTTTTTTTCCAGCAAACGCTTTGTTAATTTTGAAATGCCAGATTGGGAAATACCTCTCATTTCAGCAAGCTCTTTCGTGGTTTTGGAACCTTGCTTATTCAATGTATTTAGTAGATAGTATTGTGCCGTTGAAACACTCTCAACATTAAACCGATTTGAATCTGATACAATCATACATTGGAAGGGAACATAACTTTCCTCTAATTCTTTTATAGTCATACAACCTCCTATATTTCATTGATGTACTTTTTCAGGTGTTTTCCGGTTAAAGAATCTTGACAACTAATTAAATCTTTCGGTAATCCTGTAAACATAATCTCACCACCATTCTGTCCGGCATATGGACCTATATCGATAATCCAGTCTGCTTGACAGATAATATCCAAATTGTGTTCTATGACAATAAGAGTGGAGTTTCGTTCCACAAGGCGATTCATTACACTAATCAACTGTTTTATATCGGCCATATGCAAACCCGTTGATGGTTCGTCCAAAACATAAATCTGACCACCATTTTCAAGTTCGGAAGCAAGTTTAATTCGCTGTAACTCACCACCTGAAAGCGTACTTAGTGCTTGTCCCAGAGAAACATAAGTAATACCAACGTCCGAAAGCCGTTTTAGTACCGCTATAATTTCTTTTTCCTGAAAAAAATTTAAGGCTTCCGTGACCGTCATTTTAAGAACATCAGCAATGTTTTTTCCTCTTAACTGATAGGCAAGCACTTCCTCCATATAGCGATTTCCTTGACATTCTTCACATGCCGTAACGATTGTATCCATAAATGCTAAGTCTGTATAAGTAACCCCTAAACCTTTACAGGCAGGACAAGCACCTTGTGAATTGAAACTGAATAGGGACGCACTTACATCATTCCTTTCTGCAAATAATTTTCTGATCATGTCAAAGATACCTGTGAAAGTTGCAATGTTGGAACGTTTTGACGCTTGAATCCCTTTCTGGTTAATAAAAATAGTTTCAGGATACACCCGTGACAATACCCTATTAATTAGCGTACTTTTTCCAGAACCAGCAACCCCAGTTACGACAGTCATTACTCCTTTTGGTATATCAACCGAAATGTTTTTCAAATTATGCATCATTGCATTTTGAATAGAAAGCTGACCTTTTGGGGCACGAGTATCAGGCTTTAGCACAGGTTTATATGATAAATACTTTCCCGTAACTGTACCCGATGTTTTCAGTCCCTCTAAATTTCCTTGATATACAACCTCACCTCCATGAGTGCCTGCCCCCGGTCCCATATCAATAATATGGTCTGCAATCTTTATCATATCCGGGTCATGCTCTACAATCAAAACCGTGTTACCCTTGTCGCGCAACAACCTCATAAGCTCATTAATTTTGCGTATGTCATACGGATGAAGCCCTATACTCGGTTCGTCAAAAATGTAAGCGACGTCAGTCAAACTGCTGCCAAGTTGGCTAACCATTTTAATTCTCTGCGATTCCCCGCCTGAAAGTGTAGATGTTTCTCTGCGTAAATTTAAATAACCTAGTCCAATGGATACCATGTGCTGAATCCGATTCACAAGTTCCGAAACAATTGTAGCGGCCACAGGAACATGAATGGATTGAACAAAATCTAAAAGTTCGTTTATCTGCATATCTGCACATTCTGCAATATTTTTACCATTTACTTTGCACGACAATACTTTATCCTTCAAGCGTGTTCCGTGACAGTAGGGACAATCTTGTTTTACAACAAAACGCTCTATTTCTTTTTCATATTTGACCTTTTCGCCATCTTCTTTTTTAAGAAAACTCCGCTCGATGCGTGGAATCACTCCTTCATACAATGAGGTTTTATGCCATTTGGGGGCAGGATTTTTAACCTTAATCCCATCAGTATAAAGCAACAGTTCTAATTCATCGGCA
>CAMKSY010000120.1 GCA_946415545.1 uncultured Pelosinus sp.
TACTTGACTGGAAGAAGCAATTTCTTCAATTGATGCGGATTGCTCCTCCGTTGCTGCCGATGCAGTTTGAGTTCGACTAGCATTTTCCTTGCTAATAGCAGCGATGTTACCGATTGAAGCAACAATTTGCTGACTCTTGTCAACGATCTGTTGTGTGAATGTTGATATGTCCTGCATCTGGAAAGAAACTTGATCTACTGAACCGGCAATTTCGATAAAAGACCGTCCTGCTAGATTGACAACCATATTACCTTTTTGGACTTCTTGCGATCCAATCCGCATAGCCTGCACTGCTTCATCTGTATCCCCCTGAATCTCATGAATGAGATGTCCAATTTCTTTTGTAGCATGCTGGGACTGTTCTGCTAGTTTTCGTACTTCTTCGGCAACAACAGCAAAACCTCTGCCGTGCTCTCCTGCCCTTGCAGCCTCAATTGCAGCATTGAGAGCAAGAAGATTGGTTTGGCCCGCAATACTGGCAATGGCATCCACAATCTGTCCAATTTCCGAAGAATGCCCTCCTAATTTAGCAATAACATCTGCGGATTTGAGCGTCGACTGTTCCACTTGCAGCATTTGCTTCATCGCAGCTTCAATCGCTTCGTTCCCTGATTTCGCAGAAATAGCTGCCTGTTGGGCACTTAATGATACCTGATTTGTTTTATCAGCAACCTGCCCAATACTGTCAGCTAACTGTTCTATACTCGCTATATTTTCATTCACAATCATGACCTGCTCATCCGATCCCTGGGCGACCTCCGTAATGGAGGTCGCTACCTGATTAACTGCATGTGCAGATTCTTCCGCACTAGCCGTCAATTCTTCTGCAGAAGCAGCAACTTGTTCTGCATTCGCTTGTACACCCGTAACCATAGAACGCAATGTTGCTATCATCTTGTCAAAGGCCCGAATCAAATGCCCCACTTCATCTGCAGACGTAACATTCGCAGCAAAATTCAAATCCCCCCTTACCATATGTTCCGTCATTTCAATGATCGGTTTCGTTATGGTGCGAGCCATGTAAAGACCTAATAGAATACCGATGATAATTGCAATAGCTGAAGCGACTACTATGGCAATCATAATGTTATTCGCCAGCTCCTGGGCCTGCTGTTTTTGATCAGCAGCCTGTTTTAAAGTAGATGTTACCAACTGATTAAAAGCGGTTTCCAACTCTTTGCGAGTTTTTCTTCCATCTCCAAATGACATTTGCTTCGCTTCTTCTATCTGTCCGGCTGTATAAAGATCCATTACAACATAATTGCTTTGGGTAAAACGAGTGTGTGCAGCATCAATTTTACTTAATAGCTCTTGTTGTTCCTTTGTCACAATAAGTCCTTGAAGCAATACGATACGTTTTTTTATATTGTCCGATTTCTCACCGATTTCCTTTCGAAATTCCTGGCTGCCGGTTAACAAGAATCCCCGTTCATCATTGGCTTGTCCGGTAAAATAATATTGTATCTCCCGCAAATGAATTACCGCAGCGTCTGATTGGCTGGTAATTGTCTCATAGGCAGTTTGTAAATTTTTAAATCCGTAAATAGAAGATAGGGTTACAGCAATAACTAAACATGATAAAACAATATATCCTATAATTAATTTTGTCTTGATTTTCACGGAATTCTCCTTTTATTAAAGATTCTTGGTTGCATGATCGACGTAATGTTCTTATAATAGCTCATTCATTTTTAAGATTCAATGTATAAATGTACTTTTTCATTCTGTTTTCTGGAATAACAGATTTCAGCTATACTTGAAATTTAATCAAAAGATAATCATCAAAATAAGTAAATCCTAAAGAGGCATACGCTCGCAATGCGGAAAAATTATTTTTACGTACAATTAGCGTCGGCGTCTTTCCACGCTTGATAATAGTATGACATAATTTGGATACAAGAGCTTTGCAATATCCTTTTCCTCTCTCTCCCTCTACGGTATACACACCACCAATTTGATTAATTTCATCCGTAGACGCTTGAACATATGCCTGGGCAGTCATTTTACCTTCTGCCATAAGAAATAGCAGCTCTTCCTCAACCCCACGCTGCTTAACAAAAGCTTCGACTTCATTCAGGCTGTATTGCTGATGGAAGCCATACCAATAAGCATCCTTTACGAAATCGATTACACGCTGATGATCAAGCTCATTTGCTTCGGCAAAACTGCATCCTTCTAACAGAAAAGGCGTTAAGCTATTATTTATAAAATAACTGCTCTCCTGGTACGTTAACATGTTTTTTTCTGTGGAAATGATATCATATAAAGGCTGGACAAACTTCTTCATGCCGATTAACATCTCTAGAGGCCTGTGCACCATAATCTGGGCAAAAGGCTCAATTACTTCCTCCTTATAATATAGAGGAATACAACTGCCCATGTTGTAAAAGGGCAATATCCCGGCGATTTGACCTTTTGAAAAATATCCGTAATAATCGCCGCATCTTCTCTGATCTTTACGATTATCCAAGCCAAATTCCAGCACATTTCCTATGATAAAAGCACCTGCTATACTATCTTTCTTTAAAAATTCTATTACCTCATCTGTATTTTCTTTCCTAAGCAATGAAATCAACATTACACCCCCTTAATAAGCTATTCTTTAAGGAAATTCCGTAGTTAAACTTTATATTCCTGCAAACATTACATGATCAGCTTACCAAACAAAAGGTTTTCTTTCGTTATATTTTCAATCCGCCTAAATTTTTTTCCTTATCTGGAGTCAAAAAAAATACTGCCACCTTATGGTGACAGCAAAATATTTATAGTTATTAAAGTGTCGTTATTTTACAATACCGATCTCTTCATCTGTCAAATAACAGGCTGGATCTGATTCCCAGAAATCACCTGTGGCAGCTTCCGCCCTAGCACGGAAATTGCCATTACAGACATTCAGCCATTTACAGATACCACAGCGGCCTTTTAATAATGCCTTGCGATCCTTTAGCCCTGCAAGAATAGGATTGGACTCATCTGTCCAGATATCGCCAATTGCTCGATCCCGAACATTTCCAAAGGTATAATTCTGTGTAAACTGATCAGAATGAACATTGCCTAAAGGATCTACATTACCAAAAGCGATACCTGAACGATTTCCGCCATTGCGCATCATCAAATTCCATACCTTTTCAGCACGCACAGGATCTTTCTTAAGAGACTGCAGATACAAATATACAATATCCGCATGATTATCAACAGTAAGTATCTCACAGGTTTTATCTAGCTCTTGAGCCTTCGCCATAATAAGATCCATGGCTTGACGAGACTCTTCATGAGTAACATCATGCTCCATCATCTGGGAAGCCCTTCCTGAATACACCAAGTGATAAAAACAAACCCGAGGTATTTTTTCTTCTTTTATCAGTTGAAAAATATTTTCTAAGTCATGAAAGTTATAGCGGTTAATGGTAAAACGCAAACCAACGCGTTGTCCTACATCCAGACAGTTGCGGATACCTTCCAGGGCTTTTTCAAAGGCTCCTTGCTTACCACGGAATTTGTCATTGGCCTCCCCTAAGCCATCAAGACTAATACCCACATAGCCTACCTCTAACGCCTTAATATCTTTTGCTAATTGTTTATCAATTAATGTGCCATTAGTAGAAAAAGTAGAACGAATGGCATATTTCTTCGCATGTTCCACCAATTCAAAAACGTCAGGACGAATAAGCGGTTCCCCTCCTGACAGCAATAAAACAGGAACCTTAAAGGCAGCACAGTCATCAATAAATTTTTTAGCTTCTTTCGTTGTCAGTTCACCATCATATTTTTTCCCATCTGAATCAGAGTAGCAATGTACACATCTCAAATTACAGGTCCGGGTAATATTCCAAGAAAGTACCGGTCCCATGCCTTGAGCAGCGCCATGACGTTGTCCATGAACACCTGGAGCATAACGCAATGAATCTCCAAAATTTTCTGTATCACAAAGCAATTTGCTTACACCAATCATAATTTTTCACTCATTTCTTAATATTTTTTATAGCAGATCCCAAAAATGAACCACCAACATATATATATTCTTAGCATATTGTAACAGTCCTATATAGGATATGTCTATACTTAGTCCTCTTTAAATTACATCCTTTTTTGTACTAGGGCGTGTCTGAAAGCTAGCGGAATGGTCAATGACGAGTGATTTTTGTGCCAGACGAGGCAAAACTTCCCAGGAATAATGGTTCTTATTTCAAGAAGTTTAGCGAAGTAGGATAATGGCAAGGCTATTGTTCGCAGCACAAGACGAAGGAGGGAAGCATACCGGGAGTATGCCGACCGACGACAACGAAGGGGTGCGAAGAATAGACTGTCATTATCTACTGATTTAGGGCTGATAAGGTACTAATACCACTTAGCTGCTAAAATACCTACGTATTCTTTTAACGCCAAACTTGTGTTAAGCAGAGCACCTGCGGAAGGCCATAACTGATGAAGCTCAAATTGATATCTTATATTACTTTGATAATCCGTTGGATAAGGCAGAACAGTTAGCTGTACCTTGTCAAATTGCAATACAGACCGTCTCATATGAAAAGCCGAAGTCACTAAAATAGGCTGTTCAAATCCATACTTCTCCAATAATACTTTCGTATACATCGCATTTTCCGTAGTATTTAGGCTTTTATCCTCAATAATAATTTTCTCTTCCGGAACTCCTAATCCGAGCAAAATAAGCTTACTGATTTCCGCCTCACACCCTGTAGTCTCTAACACTTTTCCGCCTGATAAAATAATAGGAATATGCAGCTTTTGGTACAGCTGAGCCGAAGTTAAAAGACGATTGGCAGCAAAGCCTGACAAATGTCCTACTCCGTTGACATTCGGTGTATCAAGGGTTGATCCCCCTCCCAGCATGACAATAACATCTCCTTCTACTGTCTCGGGAACTGGATACTCTTTTTCCAACGTTCCTATTAATCGATCACTTACCAGAGAAATCGTAGATAAATAGAACAGGATCGTAAATATCCCTATTATTTTTGCTAGTTTACGATGTTTGGGGAATGCATACAAGCATAAAAAAAATAAACCTACTAAAAGAATCCCCGGAGGAAACAAGAAGGTGCTATATATAAACTTAATAAAATATACCAATTTTTTCTCCTCCACGCTCGCCAGAGTGTCAGCTAGACTCCTTTAGCCCCATTATAACTCGCCCTCTTGCATTATGCAAAAAAAAGCGTGTTTTTATTATTCAGTATTTTCTTAAAATAATTGGCTAGATTTGCTATAACATGTATAATCTTACTATATAGTACTTATTTTTTTTTGCATATGCTTCGATCTAACTTATAGAATCTTTTAAAAAGGAGTTGGTTCTTATCGCTACTAAAATGGTCGCCGTTAAAAATCTAAGCCCAGGTTTAATACTCAGTGATGCTGTCATCACTCCCGCTGGAAAAACACTGCTGAATGCAGGAGGAGTTTTAAGTCAGCGAGCTATCTCACTACTTAGCATGTGGGGTGTCAATTATGTTTATATAAATGGGGAGGATGACCATGAGCCATTGGAAAACCAAGCTACATTGCCGTCTCCATCCTCTTCATTTGATATATCTGCTGAATGCAGGCAGTTCTTTCAGGAATATGATTCGATCCTAACCTCTACAGACAGTTCTTTTGAATTTGTGCGCAACCAAAATAAGGTTCCCGTTTTAGCTCTTAAGAGTACATCATTTGCTATCTATTCTTCAATACTGACAACTGGACCTGCCCTTATGGACTACCTCCTGATTAGTGATTATCAACTAGCCAGCAAGATCGCACGTCACACTGCCATGGTAGCTTATATCTGTGGATTAATCGGCAGACAGCTTCATTATACTGAAACGGAGCTTAAAGCACTTACCTTAGCAGGGCTGCTCCATGATATTGGAAAAATGGTTATTCGTCATGAAAACAGTTCCACTTCTGAAAAAGCCCATGTTATAAATGGCGCCCAGTTGATTAAGAATGTAAAAGGAATTTCTGACGAAGTGACCTTAAGCGTTTTACAACATCATGAGTATCTGGACGGTACTGGTTTTCCCATGGGTATATCCGGTTCAAGAATTCATCCCTATGCTAAAATTATTGCCATTGCCGATATATTTCATTATCATTCTTATCTAGATGACTATTGTAATCCTTTTAATGCTCTTAACGTATTAACAAAAGATATGTTTGGCAAACTTGACCCTACCATCTGTCAAATGTTTACGAAGCAGGTTCGTGATTCCTTATTAAATAGCAACGTAATCTTAAGCGATGGGCAAGAAGCAACCGTTATTTTCTTTTCGCCTAATTCAAATGACCCCATTGTTAAAACTCTCGATCAAAAGCTGATTGATCTATCCATCGATAAAACCCGCAGTATCAATCGAATGTGCACTCCTGATTATCCTTTATCCTAAATAAAAACAGGTTTTGTTTCTACAAAGCCTGTTTTTATTTAGGATATTTCTGCTTTTCCCCTTATGTATAGCTTTCTTAGAGCAGTACATTCTTAATCCTGTCTTTAATTTCATTCGGTAACTCCACAGCCGTTGTGAAATTGACAAACCCGTTTTCCGGTACAGCTTCTTTAATTGTCACAGCATCCAAAGGTTTATACCCCAATACGTCAATCCTACCTATCTTAGAGTTATATAATGCTTGATGGAAATCAATAGTTACCTCATTCCCCGCGATTTTAACTCCCAGGCCATAACCTGGGTCAACATGACCTACAAATTTGGTAACCATAGCCAAACTGACTTTAGAAAAAATCCATGAAACAATGGGTTTATCGGGCAATTTCTTATCTACGATTTTCAATTTCATAAAGGAGCTATCTTTATTATGTTCAAACTGTTTTACATGGCATATAAAAACCATACGCCCAGCTTTTTTCGTTAAAGCAGTAATTTTCAGTTTATGATCTTCTAACGATGTGATGGATAATTCTTTTATTTCTTCACTATCCTCTATCGTTGAAGCTAAGTACTCATTCATCACATCATCAGGAACTGCTACCTTCCCTCGTTCCAAATTTGTAAATGTCTGCAAATCCCAAGTTTCTTTTAACACCCCAATCACATGGGATACATTCGGTATCGACTCCTCAATGCTCCATCCCTTCATGCTGTCGATTACATGATCTGCAATAATAACTGGCATATCTATCATTTTGCATATTCCCCCTTACAACCGACCATCCCTTTTCCAACTCATTATATATAAATCACATCGGCTATGCAATATACCAACAGACAAGACAGAGAGGAACCACAAAGGTGCAGAGAATGAGACGTTAAAATGTTCTACTATAAAAAATAAGCTCCGAACCATCGGAGCTTATTTTTTCGTTCTAACTCTTTAGTTAATGATTGATTTGGGTGCGGGTGCTTCGCTATAATCAGGTGGAACCGTACGTGACAGATGCACCCAGCGAATAATAGAATCAATAAGAACAACGATTACCAGTACAAACATCACACCGCTGACACCAGCTAGCAGATAATTCTTAGCTGGCAAATAGGTATTGAAGATATTCATATAATCAGCGGTAAAGGTAACGGTTGCTAAAAACATCATGGGTATAATGGTAATCCAGGCATAGCGACCCCGTCCCATTCGGAATAGCATGGTAGTACCAATTGCTAAGGTTAAGGTGCCTAATAGCTGATTGGAAACACCAAACAAAGGCCAAATTGTAGAAATATTCCCTTGCAGTACCAGATATCCCCAGGCAAAACAAATTAAAGCACTAGTAAAGACGATACCAGGCCACCAGTGCGTGTTTTTGAGTGGTTTATAGATAACGCCACCCATTTCTTGCAATAAATAACGACCCACACGAGTGCCAGCATCAATTAACGTCAAAATGAATAAGGCTTCAAACATAATACAAAAATGGTACCAAAAGGACATAAGTGATTCCATTCCCGGTATTTTAGAGAAAATATGAGCCATACCGACAGCCAGAGAAACGGCACCACCTGGACGCCCGGTTATATTTTCGCCAACCATTTCTGACAGATGGGGTAATTGGTCTACGACCAATCCTAATTTTGCAAATGCTGCCGGAGTAGAGTTAATGGCAAAATAATCAGCCGGATTCAAACTGGTAGCAGCAATCAATGCCATCAAGGCAACAAAGCTTTCTACTAACATCGCACCGTAGCCGATAGGAAGAATCTCTCTTTCATTCATGATCATCTTAGGTGTCGTACCTGTACTAATTAGGGAATGAAAGCCAGATAACGCTCCACAGGCAATGGTAATGAAAACAAAGGGCCAAGCTGGGCCGCCGATAACAGGCCCGCCGCCATTTACAAATTGGCTGAATGCTGGCATTTGGATTTCAGGTCTAACTACAATAATACCAATTGTCAATGCAGCAATAGTACCAATTTTCATATAAGTACTCAAGTAATCTCGTGGTGCCAGCAGCAGCCATACTGGCAATGCAGCGGCAAAAAAACCATAAAAGGCTAGCATAATTGATAATTGTCTCACATCAAATGTAAAATACGGCGCCAATGAAGAATGTTGGATCCATGGGCCAACAAAAACAGCTGCTAGAACCAACAGCACACCAATAACAGAAGCTTCCTGTATTTTCCCAGGGCGCAGCCAGCGCAGATAAATACCGATAAAAATGGCAATCGGAATCGTGGCAGCAACCGTGAATGTACCCCAAGGGCTATTATACAAAGCATTTGCTACTACCACAGCCATACCGGCAAGGGTAATTACCAGCAGAAATAAGACCGCAATAGAAGTACAGAAACCAGAGATATTGCTGACTTCCTTCTTTGCTATCTGTGCCACTGATAAACCATTGTGGCGAACTGAGGCAAACAGGATTACCATATCGTGGACAGCACCAGCAAAAACAGCACCAATTAATAACCACAGTGTCCCTGGCAGATAACCAAACTGTGCTGCAATAACCGGGCCTACCAACGGGCCGGCACCAGCTATGGCGGCAAAATGGTGACCAAAGGTTACCCATTTGTTTGTGGGAACGTAGTCCCGCCCATCGTCCATACTTACCGCAGGAGTAACCCGATCTGAATTGAGCGTAAGCACTTTAGCAGCTATAAAAGAACCATAAATGCGATACGCAAGAGTTAACCAAAGCGCGGCAATAATAACAAGATAAATACCGTTCACAAGAAACCTCCTCCTTATTTTTTGAATACTCTAAGATTCCACCTATACCATACCTCAAGTACTGCCATTGGGATACAGAAAATGGCTCAATGGAATAAATTAGTCGATAATCAGAAAGGAATCAGGGTTCATTGGAAATAGCTATTTTTTCTTTTTATTCTCTGGATTTATGCACGCAAAAAAGAAAGAGCACTTAAAACACAAAGACGCGAAGGTGAAAAGGACATGAAAGGAATATCGTATGATTCCTTTCATGTCCTTCCTGCTCTTCGCGTCTTCCCGTTTTTAAAGGTTTTATGTTATTAAAGAAATAATAAATTATCTTATTGTCTCTGCCTTGTAATAATGCGCACGACTCGTTCATATACAAGATAGTCCCACATCCATTTTACAAATACGACAGCACGATTACGGAAGTCAATCAAACGTAAAATATGCACAAAAGACCAGATCGCCCAAGCGATAAATCCATGGCTTTTAAAGCTTCCCATGTGCACAACTGCTGCATTACGTCCAATGGTAGCCATGTTTCCTACATCTTTGTATGTGAACTTTTTAAGTTCCTTGCCTCGTATTAGACTGCGTATATTCTTTGCAGCAACCTCAGCCTGTTGTATCGCTACAGGTGCCACCATAGGCAAAGGTCTTTCCCCTTGCATAAATTGAGCGGAATCACCGATCACAAATACTTCAGGGCGGGTAGGCAGCTGCAGAAATTCATTTACAATTGCCCGCCGCATGCTGGCTTGCTCAACCTTTAGTGTATCTATTAACGTATTGGCTTTTACCCCTGCTGCCCAAACAACAGTATAAGTAGGGATGACTTCGCCGCCTTTCAGGCTCATTTTTTCCCCGTTATAGTCTGTAACCTGCACGCACAAACGTACTTCTACATGTTTACGGATTAATGTTTCTACAGTAGCATCACGTAATTCTTCTGGCATAGCTGCGAATACTTTGTCAGAAGCCTCCACTAACATGATACGGACTTCTTTAAAATTCAAAGTATGGTATTCCTTTACCATGACGTGATAAATTAATTCTGATAAAGCACCTGCTGATTCTACACCAGTAGGACCACCGCCAACAATAACAAACGTTAACAATGCACGCCGCTTATCAGCATCTTTCTCATGAGCCGCCAGCTCAAACATACGCAGGACATGGTTACGAATCATAACAGATTCATCAAGGGTTTTCATGCCGAAACCATTTTTCTCCATGGACTCCATGCCAAAATAATTGGTTGATCCGCCTGCGGCGATCACCAGATAGTCATAATCAATTTCTCCTGTATTCATGGTAACTACTTTATTATCAAAATCCACATCCGATACTTCCGCTAAGCGAAAATCTACATTCTTTTGATCTCTAAATATAGCACGAACAGGATACGCAATGTCATCTACTGATAATCCGGCTGTTGCTACCTGATATAATAAGGGCTGAAATAAATGATAATTATACTTATCAATAAGGGTTATTTTTACTTCATGCTTCGCTAATGCACGAGCTGTACGAATTCCGCCAAAACCTGCCCCAATGATTACAATATGAGGTGGTTTTATCGCTGTTTCATTTTGCATTGTTTATGTTCCTCCGTCTCTTCCTCTTTCTTCTCTATAACAATAACATATTCATAAATAACATTCACTCCTGATGACAGGCCATATTATCTACTTTTACTGCTTTAATCTCCACCAATCATCATTTTTCTCTCTCTTTCACTATAACAAAAGGCTATCTATCTTATAGCTTTTTTCAATGAATTCTGTCTATTTTTTCACGTAACCGTGCAGTACTTCGGT
>CAMKSY010000121.1 GCA_946415545.1 uncultured Pelosinus sp.
GCAGTATGCAATTCTTGAAACAACAGGAGAAATGAGTGTTATTAAAAAATCAGATTTTCAACCTTTAACTAAGAGTGATATGAATATTCATCTCCCGGATCCTAGCCTTCCTGTAGAATTGATTATGGATGGCGAGATTATTGAAGAAAATTTAAAGCAACAGAATCTTACTCACACCTGGCTAGAGCAACAATTATCAGCTCGAAATATTAAAAGTGCCTCTCATGTCATGTACGGAGTCCTTGATTCAAAAGGACAACTATTCATAAGCGCTAAAGGCAGCCATCAAGATTAACTGAAAGCACCTTTTAATTACTGCCATTTTAACTGATAAATTAATAGGATTGCCATTCCGACTGCAGTCGCAGACTTAATAATAATACCAAAAATTTGTCCTTTTACCACACCTTTAGCGACTTTTTTAGCTTGTGCTAAATCTTTGGTTTTACTATACTCTGCCAGTACCGTAATAATAAATGCCCCTAGCAAAGCTCCTAACAAGGAACCAATAACCGGCAATACTGCCGTTCCGGCTATTCCTCCCACAATCGTACCAATAAAGGGAGCAAGCATGGCCCGTTTCGATGCTTTTTCTTTTTTTGCACCAATAAATCCTGCGACAAATTCAATAATTTCTCCAATAACAAAAATACCAAATACAATGACCAAAACAGCATAATCCATCCTATCAAAATGATCATAATAGCCATATGCCAGCCCCGTCAACAGAATCAAGGTATTTCCAGGCAAACCCATCATGGTCATAACAACTCCGGCTAAGATAAAAAGAGAACATAGTAAACTAATGATCAGCCCTGTATATTCCACAGGCCACACCCTTTCATTCAATGTTGTAATTTATAGTATTCCCTCTTATCTTCTATTTTACCTTTTAACTAAATTATCGGACTTTTTCATATCTCTTTCCCCTTGTGTATGTTACACTATAGATAAGCTAAGAATCACTCTTATCTTAACAATTAATGGGGGTGTAGTGATGTTTAATAAAATTTTAGTTCCTGTTGATGGCTCTGAAGCAGCTTGGCGCGCCTTAGAATACGCTACTGCCTTAGGAGAAAAGTTTCATAGTACCATCACTATTGTTCATGTTGTCCAAGCTCATTATACACTACCAACAGTTGGAATCAATGGAGAAATTCCTTTTATTTCACTTAACATTCAAGAGGTAGAAGCAACAGGTCACAAAATCATTGAAATAGCAAAAGAACGAATTGGTGATTACCCAACATTCGAAACGAACTTAGAATTTGGTCATCCAGCAGAACGCATATTATCTTTGGCATCAAATAATGCCTACGATCTGATTATAATTGGTTCAAGAGGCTTGAGCGGCATTAGTGAGTTTTTTCTAGGAAGCATTAGCAATAATGTATCTCAATCTTCTCCTATACCTGTGATGATCGTTAAATAATATACTATTTCTTATAATAAAAGCAGTCAGGATCATTCATGTTCCTGACTGCTTATTTATATATTTGAATCAAAAATTAATAGGTTTTTCTAATCCTTTTATCTTTTATATTCCGTTCTAAAGCCAATTGAATTAATCGATCAATCAGATCAGTATAAGAAATACCGCTAATCTCCCATAACTTAGGATACATACTTATTTTCGTAAAGCCTGGAATCGTATTAATCTCATTGATCAAGACGTTATTTTCTTTTGTTAAGAAGAAATCAACCCGAGCCATCCCCTCACAACACAATACCTGAAAGGCTTTTATTGCCAGCTTTTGCACCAATTCAGCCATTTCTTTTGAAATAGCTGCAGGAATTTGTACGGCAGCTCCTTGATCGTCAATATATTTTGCATTATAAGAATAAAACTCATGCTGAGGAATAATAGCGCCTACTGCAGAAGCAAGCGGAATTTCATTGCCCAATATGGCACATTCAATTTCTTGCCCTTCAATATATTCTTCAATTATAATTTTGTGATCAAAGGCAAAAGCCTCTTTTATTGCTGCAAGAAGTTCGTCTTCCTGTTTCACTTTGCTAATCCCAACGGATGAACCAAGACTAGCGGGTTTTACGAAAACTGGCAGTCCTAGCTGCTCCACCACAGTTTTAAAGTCTATCCTAGGCTGCTCCCAGTACTGGTATGTCAAACTCTTCGCCACCGGAATACCAGCATCTCTAAGAAGACGCTTAGCAACCTCTTTATCCATCCCAATTCCTGATCCTAAAAGACTTGGTCCTACACAAGGTATATTAGCTAAAGTTAGCAGTCCTTGCACTGTACCATCCTCTCCATATGTCCCATGGAGTATGGGAAACACTACATCAATACTCTTTGTAAATGTTTGTTCTGCAAAACAAATAAGCTGCTCCGATTCCTTGCCCATCTGAAAGGCAACAGCTATACCCTCATGCTTTAACATAATGTTTTTAGGATTATCCTCATTGATTAGAAAATCCTCTTGATCACATAAAAACCATTGTCCTTTTTTATCAATTCCAATTAAAGTCAGCTCGTATTTTTCCTTATCAATTGCTTGTATAATGTTTTTGGCCGACTGCAAAGAAACTTCATGTTCAGTTGATTTGCCTCCAAACAGTAACGCCACATTGATTTTCATCATTTTTTCAGCTCCCTAACTATTCTTTTTCTTAGTATAGTAATATTTTTCACTATAATGATTGCTAAAAATGCTCATATTATTGTAAAAAATGCTGTACAATAGTATTACAAGTGCTTTACAGAAGGAAGGATGCTCTTTATGGAAATAGAAAGTAAGGAGATACATTATAAAAGAGGTTATTTGGATAAAGATTTTCAATTTTTTCATTTAAAAGATAACAAGAATATCCAGTTCGAATTTCATTACCATGATTTTAATAAAATTATTATTTTTATATCTGGCAAAGTAACCTATTTAATAGAAGGCAAAACCTACAAATTAAAACCTTGGGACATTCTTTTAGTAAACAATAATGAGATTCATAAACCGATGATTGATCAAGGTGAAACCTATGAGCGTATTGTAATTTGGGTAAATTCAGCTTTTTTATTACAACATAGTGATAATGACAGCAATTTGCAGAAATGCTTTGAATTAGCTGCCGAAAAAAAAATGAATTTACTTCGGTTAGATCCTGATTTACTTATTGGAATTAAAGGAATTCTATCGCAATTAGAGGACTCTTGTAAAAGCCAAGAGTTTGGCAGTAAAGTACTAAAAAACTCATTATTTCTGCAATATATTGTTCAGTTAAACAGACTGTATTTAGGCATTGATATTGACATTGACACTGAATATCCAGACATTGAATACGATGAGACCATCGGACGCATATTAGAGTATATTAATACGAACCTGAAAGAAGATTTATCCATGGATAATCTAGCTTCTATCTTTTATCTGAGTAAATATTATTTAATGCGTAAATTTAAACAGCAAACAGGTTATACTGTCCATAATTATATTCTACAAAAAAGATTAATCGCAGCAAATGCTCTGATTAAAAAAGGCAAGTCCATTACTGCAACATGTATTGAATGCGGCTTTGGTGATTATTCAAACTTTGTAAGAACCTTTAAGAAATCTTTTGGCCTCTCGCCGAAAAAGCATTATAAAATGTTCTTAGAACAAGAAAAAAAATCGGTGAATCAATATCATCAACTTCACCAATCGGATATAAATGATTCATAACCTATCCGTCAGACATAAATAATAAGAGGAACGTACTTGCTGATCTACTCAATAAGTATGTTCCTCTTATTATTGTCATTTTAATTATACTCCGAATGAAAGGCACCGCATAGACATGGATGCATTCTGAAAACCTTCATATGAAAAGGCAAGCTTGTCATCTGTATCTTGTAATGCTGCAGCATATAAGAAAGGTAGATAATGATCACTGGTAGGTACGGACAATAAGGCTTCCTTACCCAGTTTTTTATATTCAATCAAGGGCTGATGATTGCCAGTTTCTAGATGCTCTTTGACTGTATTATCAAAACGTACAGCCCAGTCAAAAGCTTTGGCCTCCATATCCCAATCAATCAAGCGCAAATTATGTACGATATTACCGCTACCAATTATAAGTATGCCAAGTTCTCGTAAAGGAGCCAGTTTCTTAGCTAATTTATAATGCTCCTGAGGTGTCTTTTGTTGGTCGAGACTCATTGCCATTACAGGTATATCTGCGTTGGGATACATATGCTTCAAAACAGACCATGCCGCATGATCCAATCCACGTTTTCCGTCATATTGAACGGAGGCATTCTCAAAGATAGACGCTGCCTCCTCTAATTGTTTAACAGCTCCTGGACAATCATAACGAACATTGTACAATTCCTGAGGAAAACCATAAAAATCATAAATGGTTTCTGGCTGCTTATTCGTTGTAATGTAGGTACCTCTTGTAAGCCAATGAGCTGATACGACTAATATCGCATTTGGTCGTGAAAGAGACCGCCCCAGCTGTACTAGACTCGCTGTATACTCATTCTCAAGAATAATATTCATGGGTGAACCGTGACCTAGAAATAATACGGGAGATTTTTTCATATTCAGCCGACCTCCTATGATTAAACGTACACTCTCATTTACCGTCTTAAGCTTTTTGATAGCCAATAAAAATAGCACGATTTCCCTTATATGGACATAAATTTTTCGATTGCATGAGCAACACCGTGTTTATCATTACCATAGGTCACATAATTGCATAATTTTTTGATATCCTCTTTTGCCGTGCCCATTGCTACACTAAATCCAACAATCTCCATCATAGAAACATCATTGTAATTATCCCCAATAGCCATTGCCTTATCCAAAGTAATTCCTAAACGATCTGCTACTATTTTTAATGCATTACCTTTAGAGGCATCTTTATTCCCTAATTCAAAATTATTCGTCATAGATGATGTCATTAAAAACTGCTTCATTCCAGCAAAGTGCTCAATGGCAATTTGCCTCTTTTTATCATCAAAAGAAAAACAAAAAACCTTATAAAGCGCTTCTTCCGTATCCATAGCCTCTTCATAGTTTTTCACAGGAGTCATACCACTTTGACTAAAGATTTGTTCTACTATTTCTTCAAAATAAATGGAATTGACTTCAGAGGCTGTGCCTTTTAGCCGCTGTGCCTCTCTTTGCAATATGTCTCTCGCATGAAAAGAAATGTAAATTTTCTTATTGGTGGAAACTTCATAATAATAATCTCTTTCCTCCAGCCAATTTACCATATATCTCACGTCATTCTGATCCATTGTTAAGGATGAAATTTCCTGACCGATCTTATCATGAATCGCTGCACCATTATAAGATATCAAGTAGGTATTCAATCCAAATTTCTTACAAATTGAAGCCGCATCAAAATAGGTCCTGCCTGTTGCAACAATTATTTCAATTCCCTGCTCTTGCGCACGCTGAATCGCTTTTATATTTTCTTTACTTACTTCATGTTCTTCATTTAATAAAGTTCCATCTAAATCTGTTGCAATTAATCTCATAGCAGTGTCACCTTTCTATATATTGAAATAAACGTTTTATTTACTCTTTCTCTTTATTTCTCTTCGCCTTTTCGATTATCCTTTTTTACAAAGTACTATTGAATATTGAATCGCACTTGTTCCAATAACGCCAATTGTATCAAGTACAGCATGGGGATTGAACAAAGACACTGTAACAGCAAAACTAATCTGCTGTTTGACGCCAAGCCCCTTCCCTGTACCAGCATCATTTCCTGTCCATGTGCTATTCCATGTCAGCCAGCCCATATATGCTAAAAAGCCAACTCCAATCATCAGAAAAAGGATCTTAATCCAAGCAAAACTCGCAATAAATAATGAAACTCCCTGAACGGCTAAAACAATCAATACAGTATCACATAGAGAGGCTGTAATGACCACAGGCAATGCTCGTAAAAGGGTTGGCTGAGCTGCACCTTGTGTAAAGACAAATAAGTTTTGAACTCCTAGAGGCAATATAAGTCCCATAGCTAGAATCATTCCGTGAAAAAAAACTTGCATTCATTTCGCTCCCTATACCGTTTTTTCAAGTATAAGGAAAGCAAATTGAAATGTCTTCAGCCAATTGGATTGTTTTCAGACCAACCAATTTGATATAATCAAGAAAACAGTTGGTAAGGAGAAAATGATGTTAACAATTGACTGGGCACCTAATCCCAAAGATTCTATGCCCCTATATCAACAAATTACAGAGTATATAAAAAATAAAATCACTCTTGGCGAATGGCCAATTCACAGCAAGCTGCCTCCTCAACGCAAACTCGCTCATATTTTTCAGGTAAACCGGAGTACCTTGAATAATGCATTAGATGAATTAATCGCCGAGGGACTATTGGAAACGAGAGTAGGAAGCGGTACTTGGGTAGCCAACAATACCTGGTCAGTATTAGCATCTAGTCCAACTGTGAATTGGAATTCTTACTTAGATAAGGGACTCTACCTTCCTAACCTTCAAATCATTCAAGAAATCAATCAGGCAGAGTTCAAATCAAATATAATCCGTTTAGGCACTGGCGAGCTTTCTCCAGAATTTTTCCCGAAGGACATGATGAGCGCGATACTACGAAAATTACCAGAACGTATTCATTCTTTGGGTTATGAAGAACCGAAAGGGTTACTTTTTCTTCGGCAGCAAATTCGTCTTTATTTACGTTCTTTAGGAATTGATACCTCTGCATCATCTATTATGATCGTATCAGGCGCATTGCAGGCTTTGCAGCTCATATGTTCAAGTTTACTGCCAAATGACTCTACTATTTTACTTGAAAAGCCCTCCTATCTTTTTTCTCTCAAATTGTTCCAATCTATGAATATGCATTTTTCGGGTATTCCTCTTGATCAAGAGGGGATTGAACTCGCTCCTATTGCATTCCAAAAGCAGCATAAGAACGCTAATTTATTATATACCATTCCTTGTTTTCACAATCCTACAGGTATCGTAATGACAAAGCAAAGACGCAGGGATCTCATCCATTTGTGCCAACAAGAACAATTACCTATTATTGAAGACGATGTCTATCGGGAACTTTGGCTCGATTCACCTCCACCTAAGCCTTTAAAAGCTCTTGAAAGAGAAGGATTTGTGCTCTACATCGGCAGCCTTTCAAAATCACTCAGCCCGGGACTACGTATTGGTTGGATTGTTGGACCTGAGCCGGTTATTGAACGGTTAGCAGATGTGAAGATGCAAAATGATTATGGATCAAGTTCTTTATCCCAATGGGCTGCTGCAGAATGGTTTTCCAGTGGACTATACCAACAACATCTGAACGAAGTACGAAAAGCACTGCGTATTCGTCGAGACGCAGCCTGCAATATCTTACAAACTTATTTTACAGATATTGCAACTTGGCAAATTCCGACAGGTGGTTTTTATATTTGGCTTAGCTTGGCCCGTCCCCTTTCCATGCAAAAACTTTTTAACCTTTCCCTAAATGAAGGCCTTTTAATTCATCCTGGAAGTATATATGACTATTTATCAAACCGACACCTTCGCTTATCTTATTCCTATGCCTCACTATCTGAAATGAAAGATGGACTATATCGACTTTCTGTGATTATTCGAACATTAATGACATAGTTATATAACGGAAAGATCAATAAATTAATATATAATTATATACATGCCATTATAGTAATAAAAGGCTTGCCTCTTCTCTTGTTCAAAGAGGTAAACCTTTTATTATTACGACAGGGAAAAATCTTTTGCTAATGCTGCTGCAACAAACTCAATATGCTCCTGCAGATCGATTGCTAACATTTGAGCACCTTGTATAATGGTATCGCGATTTACTGCCCTTGCAAATGCTTTATCCTTCATTTTCTTCATAACGGATTTTACTTGCAAATTTGCAATACTTTTATCCGGACGCACCAACGCACATGCAATAATAAAACCAGTAAGTTCATCAACTCCAAGCAACACCTTCTGCAATAAGTTTCTTTCTGGTTCCCAATCCCTAGCATGAGATTCTATATCAATGATAAATTGTTCTGTATAACCATGAGGCTTTAATATGTTTTTAGCATTGTTTGGATGCTCTTCCGGATATTTCTCAAAATCAACATCATGAAGCAACCCTACAGCTCCCCAGTACTCTACATCTTCACCATATTTTGCAGCATAAGCACGCATAGCAGCCTCTACTGCTAGGCAATGATTTAAAAGTGGTTTTTCTTGTACATGCTGCGTTAAAACGCTCCATGCCTTTTCTCTTGTTGTATTCATTTCTTCTTCCTCCTACATTTTGTTGATACGCTTCCCCTTCATTAAAAAATATGATCCATGATTCTTCTGCTAATGGATGATTGTTTCATCCTAGAATACCAAACGAATCATATAATCAAATAATGCTTTATAATTATTTGATTATTATAACATAAATACAAGCAACAATGAGTAGAAAAAATAATTCTGCTGTTAATCCACTCACATCACAATTATTGTCTGCCACAGAAAGAAAAGTCTTGGCTCTTTAGAAAGTTTTTCTTTATAATATAAGTATCTTTTCTATAAGATAAAGAAAGTCTTAGTCAATCTAAAAATGGAACTGAGATGGAGCGCTCAATCTTACAATTTTATCACTGGAGGGAAATGAATTATGCTGAATTCGTTGATTGAACAAGGTTATGGAGAATCAGAAGATCTCAACTGTGCTGAAAAAATACTTTATGGCGCTAATGAAGCGTATCACTTAGGCTTGACTCCCGAAGCTTTGCGGATTGCCTCTGGATTTGGCGGAGGGATGGCCATTGGCAGTGTATGCGGAGCTCTAACAGCCGCTATTATGGTATTAGGCATATTGTTTGTTAAAGACAGAGCACATGAAAGTGACAAAATTAAAATCTTAACACAAGAATTATTTGACACCTACCAAGATCAAATGGGTGATATTGACTGTACTCCTTTAAAAAATCACTATCGCAGGGAAGATATCAAATGCAGATATGTAATTGCCAAAGCAGCCGCCGCTTTGGATACAATTATAGAGAAAGAGCAAGCAAACATCCAGCATAAATGAAAAGAGGAAGCAAAAAGCTTCCTCTTTTTTCATCGTTACATACTATGGTAATGGGAAGAGCTATCTAACGCTGCTCTGTTCCCAGTACAACATCAGTTGTACTCATTCGTAATATCGTAACTGACTATATATATAATTGTGGTTCACCCTTCATTAACTGTTGTAATCGAACCACCCCATTCCATTCTTACATTTCTTTCTGCGTAAATTTTACTTTTTATCCTCCTTTCTTTAATTAAGATTATTATATTACAAATAGACTTAATTTTCAATCTATTTTTCAAAAATTTTATAGTTTATTTTCACATTAAAACGTAGTTATGCTTTGCTCTCTTAGAAATAAATAATATATTTATTATGCAGAATGATAATTAGCATCTATATTGTTTTCTATGCATCAATTTTACAAAGAAATTTTAAATTATAGTTGCTCTCTCCTTCCTAATGTCGTTATTATATATAGTATAATGGTCTTTTAAAGGAGAAACAGCATGCAGAAAATACCCTACATTGGAAAATGGATCTCTGGTTTATATAGAATTGGACAATCTTTTTTTGATCATCATTTAGGAAGCTATCGTTTAGGAAGCGGTAATGGATACTACGCTTGCCTCACTTTCCTTTATCAGCAGGAAGGCGTTACGCAAGACACAATCAGCAAGCATGTAGCAATTGACAAAACAACCATTGCCCGCGCCATTATGAAATTAGAAGCACTAGGATATATTGAGCGGTATGTTGACAAGCTCGATCGCCGTGCCAATCAAGTATATCTAACCGATAAAGGGCGAGCATTTCGGCCGATTCTTGAATCGGCATTAACACAATGGACTACCTCTCTCACACGAGGCTTTACACCTGAAGAAATAAGAATGACATATATACTTCTTGAAAAAATGACACAAAATGCACTTCACATTAAAGAAAATCTGAATTCTCAAGAAAAATCTTCGCAAAAATAATACGATACTACTCTTTTAATCCACCTCTTGACTTAGGAATTTGTTTATACAATGTTTGCTCAATATCCTTTACCATATCCCGACGTACAATCACATAATTGATCAATGCTTGCCGTTCACTATCATTTGGCAGCCATTCATCTGGGATTTGCGCAACGATCTCAAAAATGGTTTCATAACTCATTTCCTTTACTTTCTTCACATAGGGGAAAAAATGTGACGGTGAAAGCCAATCGTTAAGCAATAGGCCATAGGAATCACGATAATAGGGTTGGATAATTCTACTGATACGATCTAGAAGAGTAATCGTCCATCTGGCAGTTCGAAATAAATGGGAATTATCAATCGCATATATTTTATATCCTGATTTTTCCTTATGCAATAAGAGATTTTTTCTATTATTAGTACGATCCAAATTATGAAACATAGAATCAAATAGTAAGACACCAGCCATTTCTGTAATATTATCTGCGTTATACAAATTGTCCTTCCCCACATATTCTGTATGATTCAGATACCGTGAGGCAAAATGCTGTCCCATAGCTATGCCCTCAGCTTGGAGCCTTGGGCTCTGTTCGATAATGTTGTTCCCAATTTGAATACTTGAGCTTACCGGAAAACATAAACCTATTATCTCACCCAGCTTTGCCGCTAAAAATTCATTTACCAATACCTTAGTTCCCAGTCGATTATTCTGTAACTTAACAACATAAAAGTTCCTATCATTTGCACGAAACAGCTGAGGTGCGGTGACTCCTATTCTCACGCTCCCAAAATGCTTCATCGCGATAAGCATATCCTACCTTCTCTCAATATACTGCTAACTGAAAAAGACCCGGTATAAATGCATACCGAGTCTTTTACAATTGAGCATTTTAATACTTAACAGCACCGATCTCCAGAAACAGAGGTTAAAGCTTCTAGATTGACTACTGCTGACCGGACTCTTGAATCCGTAATCGG
>CAMKSY010000122.1 GCA_946415545.1 uncultured Pelosinus sp.
CCGTTTCGACTATCGGTATTGCAACGATTGCAGCTGTGATTCACGCAGGGGGATTAGGCGTCTTGCTGTTTGATGGATTACGAATGAATTATTTGCCCAAGATTCTCTGGGGGACGATTTTGTCCTCTCTTTTGGCATACCTGGCGAATCATGTTTTATTGTCTTTTGAGACGAAAGCCATAGAAAAGGCCAGGGGTGAATGTAGAGGTGATATGGTATAAATGGCTGGGAAATTATTTCTGTGAGTTATTTTGTGCCAGATATGATAGAATATTCATGAGATGCTACATCATGACGTATTCGATTGGAGGGCTCAAATGGTACATAGAATGATACTTCGCATAGGAGTGGTTTTTGCTGCAATTGTTTGCATGGTTACCCTGTATGGGGTACCGTGTGCTCAGGCCGCTATGATAAGCACGAAGAGTGAAATCAGTATTGGCCGTGATGTGGGCAAGCAGCTTGAAAAAAAATATGGCGTGGTGGATGATCCAGCACTGCAAGAACGGGTAACTAAAATAGGCATGAATATGGTAGCTGTTAGTGACCGAAAGGATTTACCCTATTCGTTTAAAGTTTTAAACTCCAAAGATGTCAATGCCATGGCAGCACCTGGCGGGTTTATCTACATATTTAAGGGTTTAGTGGATCTGATGCCATCTGATGATGAATTAGCTGGTGTTATCGGACATGAAATAGGACATGTGGTCAAACGTCATTCGGTAAAACAGATTGAAAAGAATCTACTGCTCAATATCGGTTTCGTTGCAGTATTTGGTGATAAGGCTGCAATCCTTCAAAATTTAGCTATGAATGCGATTATGGCTGGATATAGCCGATCTGATGAGAGAGAAGCGGATTATCTGGGATATCTTCATTCTTCCAAGGCGGGCTATAATCCCTATAGTATGAAAATGGGTTTGATGAAACTTTCCAGTTTGGAAAAAGGTTCTCAAAATGACCTGTTTTCCGATCATCCTGAGAGTAAAGAACGAATTGCCTTGGCGCAAAATTTTTTGGATAAGGATAAGATCCATCCTAAGGCTCAATTAGCACCTGATGGCACATCGGGACTGGTTGTAGACGGTGCTTGGCAATTGCCGACGATTAGTGCGGAGTATGGAAGCTACAAGCCATTGTATCGAGCTTGTTTTGTAGCTGGTTCCTTATATCGTATCAGTCAATTAAAAAACTACAATCCGGATAAATATATCTTAGATTATGACGGGGACAATGTGATAGTGTGTTATGATGACATTCAGATTCTCACCATTACTCCAGAGGATGCCATGTTCCATGGTATGAGTGTCATCGATTTAGCTGGTGCTCATGTTGATAAGTTAAAGGAATGGAGACCATAACAAGTAAGGGCAAAGAAAGGGAGCATATCACCTATGATATGCTCTCTTTTTTTATTTTGTAACTTGCTATTCTGCAGGAAATATACTTGTACATAGCGGTTTTAGAAGGCTATAATTTATAGATGGTACATATTTAAGAACTGTCATTGCAAGCAGCAAGACGCAACACAGCCATTCGTGCTTTGAGGAATCTGCTGCAAAACGATGTATGATGGCGCAGTGTCATCTTATATTATTTAATTTGAAAGGAGATTCACAATGCCTATTGGTGTAATTGTTAATAGCATTGATTGACATACTAGTGAGGGAATATCGTATGCAATTGATTATTTTTTCGAAACGTTATATACTTCAATAATGTGCCAGCCTAAGACGCGACAAAATAAAGATATAATTTAAAAATAGGAGTGATTTTATGGATAAACGGTTGACGTTATCATCTTATATATTGATTGGTTCCATGTTGTTTGGGTTATTTTTTGGTGCAGGTAATTTGATTTTTCCTGTACATATGGGACAAGAAGCTGGCAGCAATGTTGTGAGTGCAACCCTCGGGTTTCTCGTCACAGGGATAGGGCTGCCATTTTTAGGAGTTGTAGCTATTGGCGTCTCAAAAAGCAGTGGCTTGTTTGATCTAGCCAGTCGTGTTCATCCGATTTATGGCTACATCATGACGGTCCTATTGTATTTAACCATCGGTCCTTTTTTTGCACTTCCTAGAACCGGGACGGTTTCATATGAAATTGGGCTGGCTCCCTATATTGCAACTGAATATCATACTGTAGGATTAGCTGTTTTTACCATTCTATTCTTTTTCGTTGCTTTACTTTTTTCATTGAAGCCCAGTAAAATTTTAACTTGGGTAGGGAAGATCTTAAATCCTCTCTTTTTAGTATTTTTAGCGTTCTTAGTAATCGTGAGTTTCTTAAAGCCAATGGGCAGCACTTCTGATGCTGCGATCCATGGAATCTATGCGACAGATCCTTTTTTTAAAGGCTTCACGGAAGGGTATAATACTATGGATGCATTGGCATCACTGGCCTTTGGCATTATTGTGGTTCAGACGATTAAGGGGCTTGGGGTTCAAAGTCCGCGTAATATTGCAATTGGCACGATTAAAGCAGGTAGTGTAAGTGTTCTTTTGATGGGAGTCATCTATGGCTGCCTGGCTTATATCGGAGCGACAAGTATTGGACAATATAATCTGTCTGAAAATGGCGGGATTGCATTAGCCCAAATTGCCAACTATTATTTTGGTTCCATGGGGAGCATTTTGTTAGCAATTATTGTAACTCTTGCCTGCTTAAAGACGGCCATCGGTTTAATCACTGCCTGCTCGGAAACCTTCCAGGAGTTATTTCCTGCTTCTTTTAGCTACAAATCCTATGTCGTGTTATTTACCCTATTGTCTTGCCTGATTGCAAATATTGGATTGACACAGATTATTTCTTTATCTATCCCAGTTTTGATGTTTTTATATCCATTAGCTATCACCTTAATACTCTTGGCGCTGTTATCGCCACTTTTTAAAGACCGGCAGATTGTATATATGATGACGACTCTGTGTACTTTGCTGGTTAGCATTGCCGATGGGATCAATGCAATGCCGGAGAGCGTAAAAAATCAAGAGAGTGTTCAGGGTTTTCTTACCATATATCATAATTTTGTGCCATTCTTTGATATCGGAATGGGCTGGATCATACCGCTGGTAGTTGGTTTAGGGGCGGGATGGATACTTAGCTGCTTTTGGAACTCAGAACATACAAGGAAGGTATAAAAAAATAATGGATAGAATTATAGATGTCACTGGCGGGAAAGGCGGTAATGCTTTTTTACTATTGGGAGCGGAGAAAGCAGCGTTAATTGACTGTGGCATGGCCTATTGTGCATCCAATCTCATTAAGAATTGTAAGCAGGAGCTGGGGAATAGACCCTTGGATTATATTTGTATCAGTCACTCCCATTATGATCATATCGGTGCTGTTCCCTATTTAAAAGCACAGTGGCCGAATAGTCAGGTAGTAGGGGCAGAATATGCAAGTCAGACTTTAAATAAGCCAAATGCCTTAAAGCTGATTCGAAGCCTTAGTATGCAAGCGGCTCAAATTTATGGTGCAGATTCGATTGTGGACTATGATGATGCAATGATGAAGGTAGATCATGTCATTTGCGATGAAGATGTACTGGATCTAGGGCACTTATCTGTTAGGGTACTTGAGACAAAAGGTCATACCAAATGTTCATTATCTTTTTTGATTGATAATGACACTCTGTTTCCTAGTGAATCAACAGGATATATGAGTAAATCGGGAAAAATTTATCCTGCTTTTTTAACCAGCTGCTCTGAGACAGTGGAGTCAATCCATAAGTGCCAAAAGCTAAACCCTCAATTCATCATTTCACCCCATTACGGTCTGGTGAATGAAAGAGATACGGGGAGTTACTGGGAAAATTGTCTCTTGGCTGTGAAAGAAACCAAGGAGTTTATCCTTCATCTCGCCAGTCAGGGTTACGATGAAGAATATATTTTAACTGAATATGAAAAGGTATTTCGCGATGAGCAGAGCAAATTAGAGCAACCAGCTCAGGCGTTTCAATTAAATGCACGGAGCATGATAAAAACGGTGCTGCGAGAAGAAGTCCTTTGAGCAATGAGAATGGGCTGGAATTTTCCAGCCCATTCTCTGTTGTTATTAGGCTGCTTATCATGGCAGGTTGCCTGTGATATGAGGTACGTTGCGGGAGTGTGATCTAAAAAAAGGTTATGGTATCTTTGTAATCATTTTTAGATTTTCAGCAAAATTTCATTAATATATGGTGTAATATAGTTGATAGAATGGGAATAGTACTGAGTGAAATGGGGTTATGCAATGCGAATATTGCTTGCTGAGGATGATAAACGGTTTGGTAATCTTCTGTATCAAATGCTGCTGCGACAAGATATGCAAGTAAGTTGGGTGCATTCAGGAGATTGTGCTTTGGATGTGATTCAAAACGACATGTATGATGTTGTTATCTTAGACTGGATGATGCCTGAAATGTCTGGTTTACAAGTGTGTGGAAAACTGAGGGAAGAAGGTTATCAGGGTGGAATACTCATGCTTACAGCAAAGGATACAATAGATGATTTAGTAGTCGGGCTGGAAGCAGGTGCTGATGATTATATTGTTAAGCCATTTATTTTCAAAGAGTTATTGGCCCGCATTCATTCCGTATCTCGAAGAAGTAGGGTTGCAATAAAGGAAACCGTGATAAAGGCAGCTGATCTTGAATTAAATCTAACGACAAAGGTGGCTACACGAGGGTCAAGGAGTATGCAGCTGACTGGACGGGAATTTCAATTATTAGAGTTATTGATGAAAAATTATGGAAAGGTACTGCCTAAAGAACGTATTTTAGATCATATTTGGGGACTAGAGAGCGAAGTTTCTACTAATACTCTCGAAGCTTTTGTACGTCTTCTTCGCAGAAAGATCGATGATCCTGGGGAAGTGGAACTGATTCAAAATATTAGAGGAATCGGCTATAAGATGGAGATGAAAAATGATTTCCAAGACTCATAAAAAATTAACTACCGTATATACGGCAGTCTTTGGATTATTTCTGATGGCATTTGTGGGCATCGTGTGCTCAGGTCTTATTTGGGGTACCTATGTGGAACGAAAAGAGGAAATCAAGATATTAGCCAATGAGATCGCCCGGGAACAGCGAGGCTTGATTCTGCAGCATGTAAAGAAGGAAACAGATACAATTTCCTTGACAATGACAGAAGATGACTATGATATCAGTGGACAAGTTTTTTTCTATATCGTGGACACAAAAGGACAAATCATTAAGGCTGACCAGCCTGTTCCTGTGCTGAGAGAGTCCGCTTATGATCAGATTATGAACTGGAACCCTTTAGAAGATACAAAAATCACCACTGTGAAGCTGCCAACGGATAAAACAGCCGTATTAATTTTTGCGGCTCATAAAGTGCAGCGTGGAGATACTCTATTGGCTACGGTTTATGCCGGCAGAGATGTGACCGCCTATGCTCGTGTTCTCATACGCAGTATTCTTACACTAATGGCAGTATCTTTTTTATTTTTATTTTTAGCGGCGATGATCGGATATTTTTTAGCCGGTAAGGTTACGACTCCCATGGAAGAATCCATTAAAAGAAAAAAACAATTTATTGCTGATGCTTCTCACGAACTGCGAACACCCTTAAGCGTACTCTTCACATCTATAGAGGCGGTAGAAATGGATTTGGATAATCGGCTATCGCCCTTCTCTTTGCAAATCATGAGTGATGCGAAAGACGAATCGTTTCGTTTGAAAAAACTTGTTGATGACTTGTTAACGTTAGCAAGGACGGATACAGGTGAGATTGAACTGAAAAAAGAAATATTTTCTCTTACATTAATTACTAAGCAAGTACTGCGTTCATTACGATTTGCGGCGGATGAGAAAAACATGAATATCATATTTGATGTCGTGGAACCGATGGAGTTGAATGCTGATCCGGAACGGATTTACCAGCTTCTGTTTATCTTAATTGACAATGGTATAAAATATAGTCTACCCAATAGTGAAGTAAGAGTATGGTTTGAAAAGATACAAAATGCTGCTGGACATTATGTCAAAATTGTGGTGGAAGATAATGGTCCAGGCATTCCCTTAGAATTTAAGGAGCAAATATTCCAACGTTTTTTCAGAATTGATGCGGCGAGATCGCGAGATATTGAAGGTTCAGGTTTAGGCTTGTCAATTGCTCAATGGATTGTGGATGCTCATCAAGGTGAGATTTATGTTAATAGTGAGGCTTGTAAAGGCTGTCAATTTGTTGTCCTAATTCCTAATACATGAATCCTGTTCTTACAAACTTCAATTTTTCTTACAGCGGAATTTCAGTTTGAGTTGCTATATTTAGCAAGTAAGAATGATCCTTCAATTAAGGTAAACTAAGGATATTCTTGTTGCCACGAGTGTATAGCAAAGGAAGGTGTAAGAAGTATGAAGATAAAAATATTGGTAACAGGCGTAACAGGGCTGATTGGAAGTTGTACAGTGGTAGAACTTCTTGAAATTTCAAAAGAAGTAGAGCTGCTATTTTTAGTCAGGGCAATGAATGAGCAAGCTGGTCTTGAGCGTGTACGACAATCTCTAGCCAAAGCTGGCGCTCAACTGCAGACATTAGCTAGCTTAGAAAAAGGACAAGTTATTTGTGGAGATTTATCTTCAGCTGCCGAATTAGCGAATGATCCTAGATTGCAGGAAGTTACTCATGTTTTCAATTGCGCGGCAGTAACAGCCTTTTCTCAACGACCATCCATACGACAAGTAAATGTTCATGATACATTAGGGTTTGCCCAGATGGTATCTGGGCTGCCGAATATGAAACGTTTTCTTTATGTTGGAACGGCAATGATATGTGGGAATTCACCGAATCGCATCATACAGGAGGACGATTTTCCGGCGGATACACAGCATTTTGTACCTTATACAGAAAGTAAAGCAGAGGTCGAATTATTACTTTCAGAGGCGTTAGGAAGGGTTCAGCTGGTTGTTATGCGTCCTTCCATTGTTGTGGGCCATTCTCGTTTAGGTTGTAAACCTTCAACGAGCATTTTCTGGGTATTTCGGATGCTTTACCAAGCTTGGCGCTCTCCTTTTCCGTTAAATTTTAAAATTGATGTCCTGCCTGCAGATTATGTGGCAAAGGCGATAGCTTATATTGGCTTAAAAGAAGAATTAGCATATTCTCGATATCATATTGCTGCAGGTTCTGAGTTTAGCTCTACATTTGGTGAGATAATGAACACCTTTAGGATTGTATGCAAAGAGAATTTAGCAGCACCCTCAGAGGTTAGTATTGAGCATTATAAAGACAATCGAAATAAGTTTAATGAGTGGTTTGGTCCAGGGAATCCTCGAATGATGCTGAGGGCGATTAATTTGTATTATAATTTTGCAAATTTGAATGTAACGTTTGATAATTCTAGATTATTATCTGAGGGATTTATGTGTCCTCCGCGTTTTGTTGATTATTTGGGATTGTGTATAAAATCGGGGTGTGAAACGCCCGTCAGTGAACAGATGATTGACGATTTTAAATAGGCTGCCTAGATCGTAACAAAAAGCAAGGGCGAAATAAATACTCTCTATAAAGGGACAAATAATGAATATGTAGCTGGGGTATATGTATGTGGTTGATGAATTGGATTCCGTGGTTTGTTCTTTCCGCTATTTTTGAAAGTTATGGACAAGTTTTATTTAAAAAAGCAGCGTTGTCTACCCAGCATCTATCGGGCTACCACTATTTTAGAGGGCTTGCCAAAAGCCATTACCTCTATTTAGGGATTGCATTATATATAGGGGAAATGGCTGTTTGGTTGTATATCATCTCAAATCTACCCCTTTCGATTGCCTTTCCCTTGTCTGGATTACAGGAAATGATATTAGTCTTATTTGTAGCAGCGACATTAAAAGAGAAGATTGTACCATTAGCTTGGCTTGGTATCGTTTTAATAGCCATCGGGGTCTCTTTGGTTTCGTAAACAAAGAAGGTGTAAAAAAAGATGCTTAATGTAATGATCTGGATGAGTCTTGTTATGTCGGATACGGCTGCTCAACTGCTATTGAAGAAAGGTACAATGGAAAACGGCTTTATTAATTGGGAGCCTAATTTCTTTATTCTAGCAGGATATTCTCTTTATATACTTTCATTTTTGCTATGGATGCAAATCTTGAAAACAACTCCTTTATATATCGCATTATGTGGCGCATCAATCATTTTTGTTACCATTGCTTTTGGCTCTTACTATTTTTTGGGCGAACCACTAACTGCAAAGTCATTAGCAGGAACGGTTCTTGTGGCAGCTGGAGTTTATATCGTTGGTTATAGTAAGAAGAGTGCTAATTCTACTAAATAACAAATAAGCTCTGCACTATTCTAGTGGTGCAGGGCTTATTTATAGTATTATGTTCCTTAATGAAATAATTGATGAACACCGATTGCGATGAGTAAGGTTCCAGAGATGATGGTAGCATATTTGCCCAACTGTTCTGCGACATATTTTTTCCCGAAGTAACATCCTGCAGCTATTGTAAAAAGGCTAGTCAACCCCACTAGGCTTGCTTGATATAAGGGTGATATACCGGCTACACCCGCATACAGTCCGCCTGCTAATGCGTTTATGGAAAGAGCCGTGCCGAGTAACACCGCTTCCCAATAGCCGATATCTCTAGAGTTATCGAAGTCAATTCTTTCTGGATAACGTAGTATTTCTGTAGGGCCCATGTATATTTTTGTATTGAATATTTGTAAATCTATGATTGGCTGATTCATTTTGTAGGCTGTAATAATCGGTTGAGAGATGACCCATATTCCCACTCCGCAAAGTAGAATTGCCCCTAGGATAACTGCTAACTGAGGGTTTAAATAAAGACTTATAACTTCGCCTGCTTTAGCTGACAGCCAGGTAGCAATAAAAGATATTACTGCGATGATAAGGTTCGATATACGAGATATTTTAATTTTTAGAACCCCGTAGGCAATGCCTACTCCTAGGTTGTCAAGGTTCGCTGCTAATGCAATTAAAATACTTAAAAATAGGATGCTCATTCGATCCACTCCTTAATAGAACATTGCTATATACTATGGAGTGAATTGGACTTTGGTGTTTGCGGCGTCCGTTCAAACTAACTAAATGAAGGAGTTCTTACATTGACGATACTTCAAACGTTTATTTTTGCAATCGTACAGGGGATTACAGAACTTTTCCCCATTAGTAGTGTAGCACATGGAGTTTTAACACCTTACTTTTTTCATTGGAATTTAGACCCAGCATTCTTAAAGGAGCACTTCCTCCCGTTTTTAGTGATGTTACATTTAGGTACCGCAATAACACTCTTGCTGTATTTTGGTACAGAATGGATAAATATTATAGCTTCTATCTTTAAAAAGGATGATAAATCACGAAAACTGATGTTTCTTATAAGTGTTGGGACAATTCCAGCTGCTGTGATTGGACTTTTTTTGGAAAGTTCACTTCGTCATATGTTTAGTAATGTAAGTAGTGCTGCATTTTTCTTAATTATAAATGGATGTATACTATATTGGGGTGAAAGATTGCGAGCAAGTCAGGGGCAAAAGACCATTGATGATCTTACTTATAAACAAGCAGCCGTTATAGGACTCTTTCAATCCTTTGCGCTTGTTCCAGGCTTTTCTCGCTCCGGTGCTACAATGACCGCAGGGTTTTGGATGGGATTAAAACATGAAGATTCTGTTCGTTTTTCGATGTTGCTTGCAACCCCAATTATTATTGGGGCTAGTATTATGGAAGTTCCAAGACTTATCCACACTGATGTTGCAGGACTGTTTCAGATTTCTTTAATTGGAGGAATTACAGCGGGCATAGCGGCATTTTGCAGTGTATGGACTTTAATGAAATGGTTTCATACCAATGAGGTGAATGCGATGCGGCCATTTGCCTGGTATTGTTGGTTAGTGGGCTTTGGGGTTTTGGTGAGTCAGTTTATTGAGAGATAAGAGTAAAATAAGTTTTTCAATCTCCATGAGGATACAGGTCGATTCCCTCTGGGTTATCCTATTCTAAAAATCTGGACTGGATAGAAAAGTATGTAATTGCTAATGACTTTCGGGGAATAGGAGAATTAACACCAGGCTCAGGGCAAGTGGCTAAAATGGACGCATTGTTTCGTGCATCCCAAGAGATGGGTAATTTACCATTATGGGTGCATACGTTTTTCCCTTTGAAACTTGAAGACATTAAGGAATTGCTGATGTTGGCAAGACGATATCCTACGGTTCCGACAATCATGGGGCATATGGGCGGGATACATTGGTTAGATACGTTAAAAGCAGTCAAAGAAATACCAAATGCTTATTTAGACTTATCAGCTGCTTATACTACAATCGCCTTGTCTTTTGCAATTAGAGAATTCCCGAGAAGAACTTTTTTCAGCTCGGATGCTCCTTATTCTTTGCCATCAATAGCAAAAATGGTCATAGAGGAACTCGTGCCAGACCCATATATTTTGGAAAGGGTACTAGGTGGAAATATAGCAGAACTTCTACATTTGTAAGCTGTTTTGTGAGATGCATAAATCGAGGAATAATATAGAATTTTACCAAATTAAGTACAGGCAGTATTCTTGACTATAATGTCGTATTGCGATAAAATAGTAGAGGTAGATTGCCGGTATAGCTCAGTTGGTAGAGCAACTCATTCGTAATGAGTAGGTCTGCAGTTCGAATCTGCATATCGGCTCCAGTAAAAACAGTAACTGTGCCATGTGGTGCAATTGTATATAACAAAACCAGACAAAATTTATTTGTCTGGTTTTTTATCTTTATCTTGGGCGGGATTTCTTGGTGTTTAATGCTCTTGATATACCAG
>CAMKSY010000123.1 GCA_946415545.1 uncultured Pelosinus sp.
AATTATTGCTTATTGAGCGATGAAGGCGCAAAGGAATGCAAGTTCCCTTTTGTTGTGCTTTTATCGCTCCATTTTTATATCCTTTCTGAGTGCCAGTGTTTCACTAGTAAATCCAGTATTGTTTATCAAATTAGCAGGATTTTTTTGCAGCTGTCACGAATGAGTGAAATAGAAATAGTAAAATCAAAGGGGGATATGCAGTACATGTGGCGTAAATTTATAAGTTTAACAATACTTACATTATTTATATGTTCGAATATGGGGTTTGCTTTTGCTAACAATGTTGGGGAGAAAACAGTGCTAAACAAAGTGGCAGCAGTAGAGAAATTCTTCTATGGCACAGAAATGACGGGGGCTCTAGTAGATCGTGTTAGTACTTTGGAAAAGGATATATTCGGTAAGGAGAGTAAAGATCCATTGCTAACTCAAGCAGATACTCTCTATTCCTCGACTTTTGATAATTTTATTGATCAGCCTTCCTTTCTCATTAAATTAAATGCTATTGAATGGTCTCTGACTCATGTTGTGACCGTACAACCAGCTAAAAATCGCATTGAAAATTTAGAGCATGTATTAACGGGAAAGAATACAACAGGATCACTTAATGATCGTCTTTCTAAATTGTTGAATCTTGCTTATACGAATGGTGAAGTAATGATTAACAATGTAGCATTGAATAAAGATAGCCTACTAAAAATCAAATTAATTACACCTTTAAGTACAAGTACCAATCGTCAAGGAGATCCAGTTCTATTTGAAGCAGCTGATGATATTCATGTAGATGGGCATCTGGTAATTCCGAAGGGATCTCAAGGGCAAGGTTTAGTGAAGAAGGTGAAAGGTGCCAAGAACTTTGGACGTAATGCGGAGTTAGAGGTAAGCTTTGACACCATAGAAACCATTGATGGTACAACAATTAATACCTTATTAGGAGATAAAGCCAAAGAAGAGAATAAGTCTTTAGTTACTGCTGCAGGAGCCTCTCTGGCAGGTATGGTGATCTTAGGACCTGTTGGAATTGTTGGTGGAGCTTTCGTACATGGTAAAGAGGTAAACATTCCAGCTGGCGTTGAAATGTATGTTCAAATCAAAGAGGATACCAATGCTTATGGGATACAATAAAGAATAGGTTTATTTTTACAAAAGCCGTCAAAAGACGGCTTTTTCTACATATTGCCGTATGGAGTTATACGGGAATAGTGGTATAATAATAGAGTAAAATTGGATTACCTATCTATCTATCTTTTTTTCTCTGTGCTCTTAGTGCCTCTGTGGTTCGTTTTAATATTGCTAGCCAAATATTTTTCGATAGGAGAAAGCAATGCAAATAAAGAAATTAATGGTTTTTGCATCTGTAGTGATGCTAGTTTCTAATACTTCTATAACAGGACAAGCTGCCGATAAAATAACAGATGAGGCTGCTGCTTCCAAAGTCGCTACATCTAATAAAGTCGTTTCGCAGGATAAAGCTCCCATTGTAATTGAGGGCGATAAGTTATCTTTCAGTGAAGAAACGGGTGATATGTTTGCTGAAGGTAATGTAGTTGTAAAGCAAAATACAGATGTTATTACAACTGATATCATGCGCGGTAATAATAAGACAACTGAAATCTGGATTGATGGTAGTGCAACATTGCAGCAGCCAGGGACTGAATTAGTAGGTTTCGGTACACATTACAACTATACCACTCGCTTAGGAAATATGCACAATGTGAAAGGATTAGTAGGTAAAGAACATATAACAAGCAATAATTTGGAATTCTATCCAGAGAAGTTAGTAACTCTCCAGTCCACAGCAACAAAATGTCCGGCGATTGTGCCCGATTATCACATGAGTGCTGACCGAATTGAGATTTGGCCTGGGGAGAAAATGGTTGCATATAATGCTAAATTCTGGATTGGAAAAATGGTTATATACTCTATGCCCAGGTATCAAACGTCTTTAAAGAAAGATGAAGCGCAAAGTGCCTTTCCAAGCATCGGCTATCATTCTGGGGATGGTTTGACAATTTCACAGCATTTAGAATATCCAATTGAGGATAATTTAACGGCTTTTGCTGATGTAGATTATTACTCAAAACATGGTTTTAAGCCTTCATATGGATTTATTAGTAAGCAAAAAGGATACAGCTTGAAATTATATTCAAGCAATGAAGAGAATAGTGATGATGAATGGGTGAAGAAAGAGCCAGAGCTTCTTTTTACGTTAGATCCTATAAAATCGGGTAAAGTAACAGGTTACTTTACTGCTAGTGCAGGTAAGTGGAAAGAAGGAGATGTTTCTGGCTGGCGACGAGACTTAAAGATGCGCGTAAATCGCAATCCAATTCAGCTTAGCAAAGCAGTTACTTTAAACGTTGGTGTAGGCTATGAAAAAGTATATTATGGCTATGATAATTCATCGAATAATATATGGAGCTTTAACACAAACATAACAGCCAAACCGAATGACCGATTAGAAACTTGGCTAGGATATGCCTACTATGATCAGTCAGGTACCTCTGTGTATGAGTATGATAAAATTGATAATGATCGAGAGCTATATACTGGATTTATGTACAAAGTGGATAAAATGAATTCCTTTGGCGTGAAAATGAAATATGATATTGATCACAGTAGAGTAGAAGACTTAGATTATACTTGGCGCAGGAACTTGCATTGCTGGCAAGCAGATATTACTTATCGCGAAAAACGTAGTCAAGTAAATGTTAAATTGTCGACGATTGCATGGTAAAAGATTAAAAGGGGTTTATTTGCTTTGAAACAATCATTATTAGCGATTATAGAGAGAATACAAGATTGTAATATTATGGTGATAGGCGATATCGTTGCAGATGTATATTTAGAAGGAAAAATTTCTCGCATATCCCGTGAAGCACCTGTATTAATATTAGAGCATGCAGAAGAGAGTGTAGTACCTGGCGGTGCCGCTAATGTTGTTCATAATATAGCTGCATTGAGAGGTAACGTACTTGCGGTAGGGGTTATAGGAACCGATTATGCAGGGCAGGAGCTGGTTAAATTTCTATCAGCCAAAGATGCCAATACAGCAGGATTAGCAATAGACACCAGCCGTCCGACAATTACTAAGACTCGCATCATGGCAGGCGGTCAAGCAACTGTGCGTCAGCAGATCGTACGCATTGACAAAGAAAAAAAAGAAGTATTAAGTGATCAAGTTGAGAAGAACGTAAAGGCATATATTGCTGCACATATTGCCGATATGCATGGTGTGGTACTAAGTGATTATGGAAGTCATACGGTTACAACAGACATCTTGTGCTATGTGATTCAAACTTGCCAGGAGAAAAATATCCCTTGTATTGTCGATTCAAGGTATAATATAATGGAATATAGTGGAATTGCTGTTGTAAAACAAAATGAATCAGAAGCAGCTGCTGCAGTAGGGTATGAGATTGTAGATGAAGTTACGTTGCTTTCTGCTGGTAAAACAATTCTGGAAAAGCTGGATGCTAAGGCTGTTTTAATTAGTCGTGGACCAGATGGAATGACTTTGTTTGAGAAGAATGGTGCTGTCACACACATACCTGTGACTAACAAAAGTGAAGTATATGATGTCACTGGTGCAGGTGATACGGTAGTTTCGGCTATGATCTTGGCTTTAGCAGCAGGGGCGTCCTATGAAGATGCAGCCCGCTTATCTAACTTTGCAGCTGGCATCGTAGTAAAAAAACCAGGTACAGCCACCACAACCCCGGACGAACTCCGTCATGCCATCGGCGAACATTTCGAGTGAAAAAATAATTAACCGTAGAGGCGCAGAGGAATTATAACATAAGTATAAAAAAATGATGACGCTCTTATTTTATTCTTCTCTGTGGTCTCTGTGTTCTCAGCGGTTAAAATTTCTTTAGATAAAAGCAGGTGCAGTATGAAAATAGTAGATATTAATCATATAAAGACTATAACGAGTCAACTAAAAGCCGCTGGCAAAACCATTGTGTTTACCAACGGCTGTTTTGACATTCTCCATGTAGGGCACGTTCGATATCTCAATGCGGCCAGAGACTTAGGTGGCTGTTTAATACTAGGTCTCAACAGCGACCAATCTGTGCGCGCCCTTAAAGGCCCAACCCGCCCAATCAACACCCAAGATGATCGAGCCGAAGTTCTATCGGCTCTTTCTGCTGTTGACTATGTGGTAATCTTTGAAGAATCCACAGCAGAAAACCTAATAACCCAGATCAAGCCCTCTATCTACGTCAAAGGCGGAGACTACAACATCAAAGACCTCCCCGAATCCTCTATCGTCTCCCACCACGGCGGCAAAACCATCCTTATCCCCGAAGTAATTGGCAAATCATCAAGTAATATAATAAAAAAAATACAAAAAGATTAATGAACCACAGACGCACAGAGAAAATCAAAAAAATATATATCTGTTCTCTGCGGTTAAATAATCTTTTTAGAGGTTTTAATATGTATAAAAACATTCTTATAATAAAGCTTAGTGCCATTGGTGATGTTATTCACGCCTTACCTGTGGCTCGTGCTCTGAAGCAGACCTACCCGGAGGCCCGCATCACTTGGGTAGTCGAAAAAACAGCCTACGATCTTTTAACGAACAACCCTGATATCGATGAGATTATCATTTTCGATAAACCCCAATTTAAGTCCCTAGCAGGTTTATTATCAAATGGCTATACATTCTCAAAATTACTCAAATCTCATCATTTTGACTTAGCCATTGACCTGCAAGGACTATTTAAAAGCGCAGCGATCTCTTATCTTAGTGGTGCACCCAAGCGGTTAGTGTATTGCAATGCACGAGAATTAAGTGATAAAATCGGTCAGAGAATTTGTGGAGAACACAAAAATGGTCATGTTGTAGACCGATATCTAGATGTCGCACAGCATCTTGGATGCAAAATCAATCAAGTTCAATTTCCTATGAACATCACAGAAGTAGAAGCCCAAAAAGCAGAGACGATAGCTAATCATGCAGGATTAAGGCTAGAAAATCCCTACGTTGTCCTTGCTCCAGGTACCAATTGGCCTTCCAAGTGCTGGCCAACAACTCATTTTGCCGAGCTTGCCGACATGCTGTATGATAATAATGTAATTCCGGTCATCATCGGTGCCCCTAATGATCAACGACTTGTACAAGAAATATTTTCAAATACCAAGATACCGCCCATTGACCTTACAGGAAAAACAACTTTGAAGCAATTAGCATATATCATAAAAAAATCCCAAGCTTTTGTTGGTGGCGATACAGGCCCAATGCATTTGGCAGTGGCAGTTGGAGCGTCAGTCGTGACTATGTTCGGTCCTACTGATCCCAAGCGAAATGGACCTTATGGGCAAAATCATAATGTACTGCTAGTGCCAGATTCATGCCGAGGCTGTTGGCAACGTAAGTGCCCCCAAAAGAGTGATTGCCTTGCCAGCATTAGTCCTGATATCGTATTTGCGGCAGTCAAGAAGTCAATTTTATAACTGTATTCTTGAGTTAAGAACCTTGAATAAAGAGGTGATAGTATCTGAAAAATATATTGTTAATTGTGCCGCGCCTTAATATTGGAGGAGCGGAAACCTATGTTGCCACTGTTGCTCTAGGTTTAAAAGAGCGAGGCTTTAACGTTATTGTAGCATCAGGTGGGGGGATCTTAGCAAAGTCTATTGCTAGACAAGGCATCAAACATCTCTTTTTGCCAATTCGAGTTAATGCTACATTAGCTGCATATTTATTGGAAAAAATGATTAAGAAATATCGGATTGATATCATTCATGCAAATTCTGCTGCTGCTGGTATTGTTGCTATAAAGGTAAAACAAAAAATTAATATACCCGTAGTATATACTGCACATGGTGTATTTGGTCATAATGCCAAAGAAATGACACTCAATGACTGTGATCAGATTATTTGCGTAAGCGAATTTGTCCGTCAATATGCAATCAAGAAAGGTTTTTTACCAGAAAAGTTAGTGACGATTTACAGTGGCATTGATTTGCATAAGTTTCAGCCTAGCTCAAAAAATGCACAGGTTATTCGAAATAATATTGGCATTCCCGAGGAGAGCTTTACAATTGCAATTGTTTCGCGCATAAAAAATTTACGTAATAAAGGCCATGCTGATATAATAAGCGTATTGGAAAAATATGAAGGTGCAAAAGATTGGCATCTTATGGTTATTGGCAAGGGGAAGGGAGAGTGGAGACTTCAATACTATGTTTGGAAAAACAATCTACGTAATCGTGTTCATGCTCTTGGGCATATTGTCAATGTACAAGAGGTTCTAGATGGGGCTGATGTCGTAGTATTACCTTCCAGGTTTGAAACTTTTGGACTCGTCCTAGCCGAAGCCATGGCAATGGAAAAGCCAGTTGTGACCTATGCAGTTGGTGGAACTCCGGAGGTCGTTCAAGAGCGGCATACTGGATTTCTGGTTGAAAAGGATAATGTTGATGAATTATACGAAAAATTATCGATACTAGCTAGCAATAAAGCATTATGCCATGTTATGGGGAAACAAGGACGTATATGGGTCCAGGAGAACTTCGCCAAAGATGTAATGATGAGCAATATTATTGAGGTTTATATGAAGTATTTGAGGTGAAAAGATAGTATATGCACAGTGTAAAAAAATTAGATAAATGGATATATTGGAGCTTATGCGGCTATGCATTAACTTTTTCAGTATCAGTTGGTGCGGCAAATGTTTTTCTATATTTATCAATATTAATTGGGATAGTGCGAGCAGTAAAAGAACGTCCATCTTTTATAGTTCCAATTCATTATAGTAGGGCAATCATAGTGTTTTTAGGAACATTGCTATGCCTAACCATTTCTAGTCCGGATTTCATTGTTGCGATAAAAAGAGTCTGGGAATTTGCAGGTAGAATAATTCCCTTTTTCTTAGTAGTGGCATGTGTAACAGAAAAACAGCAAATCATCAGGGTCTTGGTACTGATGTTTATATCTATTGCCATTACAGATGTTTCTGCAATCTGGCAAGGCTTGCATGGCAACTTTAGAGCAGGGGGGGTTGGCGGACATATTATCGATTTTGCAGGTTCTTTAGTACAACTTATCCCTATCTTAGTTATTGCGATTATGGATAAGACATTTAAAGAAAAACGCAAGTATTTATTCGTTGTTTTAGCGATTAGTTCGATTGCACTTTTATTTAATGGTACTAGGATTGTTTGGCTAGCATTAGCAGTTGTTGTTCCGATGAGTGTTATTATGTATTGTGGAAATATAACAAAAAAATTGCCGTATTTTTTTGTTATTGCAATTATCATTGGAATAACCTTTCAAACTGTACCGGCATTAAATGCTAGAATGGCGAGTATTCCCGATCCGGCAAACGTGTATAATCGAGAAAGGGTTTTGATTTGGAACAGTGCTTGGAAAATGTTCAAGGACTATCCGATAACTGGTGTTGGTTTAAACCAATATACACGTAGGTATCAAACGGAATATATATCACCAGCTGCTAGAGAAAGAACGATAGCCCACGCCCACAATAATTTTTTACAAATGCTGGCCGAAAATGGAATAATTGGATTTTTGTCATTTTGTTTTATGTTTGGTTCTTTTTTGTTCTATAGTCTTAAAGACTGGTTTAAATACCATCATACTAGCACTCTTATGTTCTTTTCAATAACCTGTGGGATTTTATTGCAAGGTTTAACTGATTTTAATTTTGGACTTACTAAGACGATGCAACTATATTTTTGTCTAATGGCACTGTACTTACAATATCGTTATAGTGATATGAGTATGAAATAAAAAGAAGGCGTATTTAATGTCGAGATGGGATATCTTTTTTAAAAATTTACAACAAGATTTAAAATTATTTGTGTCAGTATTGATTCTCATAAATATATTTCGTATCGCTTTTATCGTAATAATGAATCAGCATATTAGTACTGACGCTACAATAAAAGATTTCTGGCTAGTCTTTTATTATGGAACGAAGATTAGTTTAAAATCGGCCGGAGTGGTTATGCTATTTTCTTTCCTATTTTGTACTTTGCCAGGTATAGTGGGAAAAACGGATAAAAGTGCTAAGTATCGACTAATTGTTGGTGGTATCTATACAATTTTTCTTAGCTTATTATTTCAAGCGAGTTTTCCTTTTTATGAGGAATTCCATGTGGGATTTAATCAATTTGTCTTCAATACTTTTAAAGATGATGTTGGTGCGCTTTGGAGTACTATGATTGATCAATATCAATTAGTGTGGCGTGTATTAGGAGCGCTTGTTATTTCCATGGCATTTGTTGGGGTATTAAAGCGTATTTTAGCCACTGCTACTTATTCTATGCCAATGTCTCATTCGAGTAGTGTAAAATATGGACAACGTATTTTTGTATGTCTTTTACTAGGAGTATTTGCCTTATTTGTAAGGTTTGGCGGTGCTTTAACTTATGCACAATCTTTACATTGGGAAAACTGTTCTATAACTAAAGATGATTTTCTCAATGAAGCAATACTTGACGATGTACAAGCAATGTATCGTGGCTATAGCATTCATGAGAGAATAAATCATGGTGTTTTAGCGGGGGTACATAAAGATAAAGTTTCGGATTACCTTCATCAAATTACAAATAATAATACCAGTACCTCCGAAATTGATGCGTTGCTTATGCGGAAAGCAGGTGGCGCCCAAATACCTAAACCAAAGCATATTTTCATCATCATTGGCGAAAGCTATGCGCAATGGCCAGCTTTAGATAAGTATAGTCATCTTCATTTAGCAGATGGGCTAAGAAATATCATGAATCAACCAAATGCTGCTGCGATAAAAACTTTTCTTCCGAATGGTGCTTTTACTCCTATGGCAGTTACTGGTATAGCTACAGGATTGTCTGATGTAAATGTTTATCCCAATTATCAAGCAGAATCTTATAAGGCCCCCTATGCAACGGCATTAGCGCCACAATTAAAAAAACTGGGCTATAGAACTGATTTTTGGTATGCGGGGTTCAATTCTTGGGAAAAAATTAAGGATTTTACACTTGCCCAAGGCTTTGATGAATTCCATGGATGTTCTGATTTTGCTCATAGCACAGGTAATGTTTGGGGCAGTGATGATAAGTATTTATTTAAAGCTCTTTTTCAAAAAATTGATGATACACCGACCGTCCACGTCATTTTGACGGTATCAAACCATGCACCATATAGTGTTGACTTAGCTAAAGAAGGCTTTGATAAAACTGCATTAATTAAAGAGTTACCAGAAGAAAGAAAAAATAATCAAGATTTGATTACACGATTGGGACATTATTGGTATATGGATAAAGTAATTGGTGATTTTATACGAGATACCCATGACAAATACCCAGATAGTTTATTTGTCGTTACGGGAGATCACGCAGATAGAACCAATATCGATACGAATCCTAGTTTGTTTGAACGATATACAATTCCTTTTGTTATTTACGGACAGGGGATAACAAAAGATACTTTCGCACAGAACATTGCTGGCAGTCATGTTAATATTGGTGCCACCTTATTAGAACTGATTGCACCAAAAGACTTTAGCTATTATTCTCTAGGGGAAAGCTTAACAAAAAGTAATAAAGTCGGTTTTAATCACAATCTATGGATTACGGATAAAGCGATTGGTAAAATTGAATCTGATGAAGCTAAGTTATTGCCTGAAACGGAAAATGAGGACTTGACATTTGAACGCAATCAAGCATTGGAAAGAGTAAATATTATGCGTACAATATCCTGGTGGAGAATAGTAAAAGGAAATAATTTTATGCAATAATTATGTAGTATATAAAATTAGGCGGTTGCAATCTTAATGTTGCAAACCGCCTAACTTTATATAATTTACTATTTCCTTAACCAGTTTTTAACTATCCGTTCCCACTGACGCAATGCGATAAAAATGACATGAATCGAACTTACTTTTAACTTAAATTCAGCGAGTGACTGACGAGCTGGTATGGGGATTCTCGGCAATGCAAACATATCAATTTGCCACAGTGGTACATGATCAAATATAGCAAAAGCGGCCTTATAACCAGATGCATTTACTGCTTTTATCGTTTCTGCATTAAAACTGCCATAAGGATAGCAAATAAAATCAATAGTACATTTCAATTCTGTTTCGAGAAAAAATTTACTTTGTTCTAATTCGATAGCTAAGCTTTTTTTAGAACACTGTGGGAGAAAAGGATGGTTAACGGTGTGAGAGCCAATCTCCATCCCCGCAGATTTCCATTGATGAAGTTTAGCCCAATCCATCGTCATTGTAGGTTTTTTATTAAAGTTCTCCCACTTGTTTTCTTTGCCAATCCAGGCTGAAATAGGAAAAACGGTTGCTACCATTTGCTTTTCTATTAAAAGTGGCAGCGCGACGCTAAAATTATCCTCATAGCCATCATCAAAGGTTAATAATACAGGTTTTGCGGGTAATTTTTTACCATGCTGATAGTAATCATATAGCATTTGCATTGTAATTGTCGTGAATCCATTATGTGACAAATAATCTAGTTGTTCTTTGAATGTATCAGGAGGTAGAGCATTACGATCACCAGGAACATTGGCTAAACGATGATACATCAAAATAGGGACGCGCTTGTGAAATTTAAGATATATACCTAGGAAAAGCATAGAAAGTAACAATAAGCTGATCAATAACATATAAAATTGCCTCATTTCAAAATTTATAGTAATATGTTATATGTGCAAAAAGGCATTAACATTGCATATATTATAATTTAATTTATCATAATCGTCTACAGATAGAAAGAA
>CAMKSY010000124.1 GCA_946415545.1 uncultured Pelosinus sp.
CTCGCTTCTGCTAAATCATTCTTTAAAAAGTACACTATAGAAAAAACAAACACCGTACTTATGCCAATTTGTAAACCTCGTATAATGATCTTACGGCTGAGTCCACGAGAAAATACACTTTCTCTCGGATTTCTCGGGGGTCGATTCATAATATCATGATTATTAGGATCAACACCTAATGCCATGGCTGGTAAGCCATCTGTCACTAAATTAACCCATAAGATTTGTACTGGTAATAAGGGTAATGGCAATCCTGCAATGGTCGCAATGAACATCGTAAGAACCTCACCTAGATTACATGATAGCAAATAGCGAATAAATTTACGAATATTATCATAGATGCCACGTCCCTCTTCTACAGCAGCAACAATCGTTGCAAAGTTATCATCGGCTAGCACCATAGAAGCAGCTTCTTTTGTAACATCAGTCCCAGCTGTTCCCATTGCAATGCCAATGTCCGCTTCTTTTATTGCTGGTGCATCATTCACACCATCACCAGTCATTGCAACGATATGCCCCTGCCGTTTTAAAGCTTTTACAATACGTAGTTTGTGGGCAGGGGATACACGTGCATAGACGGTAACACGATTAATAATATTAGTTAACTCCGTATCGTCTAATTCGTCAAGTTCGTTACCAGTCAGAGCCTGATTTTTGTCGTCTTTAAAAATTTGCAGTTCTTTGGCAATCGCTACAGCAGTATTGCGATGATCCCCTGTAATCATAACTGTTTTTATGCCAGCTTGTCGGCATAAAGCAATAGCAGGCTTGACTTCTTGCCGCGGAGGATCGATCATCCCGATTAGACCTACAAAAACAAGATCTTTTTCCAGTTCTTCACTCACATAGCCGGCTTCCACCTTAGTTAGCTGACGATAAGCTACAGCCAATACTCTAAGGGCCTGTTCTGTCATTCTATCATTGGCTGTTAGTATTTCAGCTTTTGCTTCTGACGTCAGCAGAACTTCCCCTTTATTGGTGCTATAATGCTGGCACATATCTAAAATAATATCAGGAGCACCCTTCACATAAATAACATTTCGATTGTTCTTTTCATAAATAACTGACATTCGGCAACGTTCTGATTCAAAGGGTATTTCAGCTATTCGCTGCTGATGTTTTTCTACTCCGGAACGCCATATGTTGGCTTTAGCAGCAGCAATAACAATAGCACCTTCTGTTGGATCACCTTCAATAGACCAGCCACCCTTCGCTTCACGACGCCATAAACCAGTTATTCCTATATTATTATGCTTTAAAATACTATTATTACACAATACACCAATTTCTAAGCAATGTAATAAACATTTATCCTTTACAGGATCAAATTCCTGCTTATTTAATAAAAAATTTCCTTTTATTTCATAGCCAGTGCCGGTTACTTCATAAATGTTTCCAGATGTAAAAATTCTTTTTACAGTCATAGCATTTTGAGTGAGAGTTCCAGTCTTGTCGGAACAAATCACCGTTGTACAGCCAAGCGTCTCAACAGCAGGCAGTTTTCTAATAATAGCATTGCGCTTTATCATACGCTGTACGCCTAAGGCTAATGCAACTGTAACGATGGCTGGCAATCCTTCCGGAATCGCAGCTACCGCCAAACTAATTCCTGCCATGCACATTAATAGCAATGGTTCCCCTTTGAGCACACCTGTCACAACTACTACTACACAAATCAGTAAGCATCCCCACACTAGCCAACGCCCTAAAGACTCTAGGCGCCGCTCCAGCGGTGTACTTTCATGTTCCACATCCTGAATCATATGAGCAATATGTCCCACCTCGGTTGCCATGCCTGTAGCGCAGACTACAGCCTTACCTCGTCCTTTAACAATACTGGTTCCAGCATACACCATATTCTTACGATCACCCAAAGAACTGCTTTCCTTATATTCTTTATCTACGATTTTACGTACAGGCAAAGATTCACCGGTTAATGTAGCTTCATCCACTTCCATATTTTTCACATCTATCAATCTGGCATCAGCGGCAATGCGATCCCCAGACTCTAAAGCCATAATGTCGCCCGGTACCATTTCCCGCGCTTTTACTTGCTGCAGTATACCATTACGAATCACATGAGCCACCGGCGCAACCATTGTCCTTAACGCCGCCATTGATTTTTCTGCTCGATGTTCTTGAACAAAACCTAATATGGCATTAATCATTACAATTGCTAAAATTGTTGCTGAGTCAACATATTCTCCTAAAAATGCTGAAATGAGCGTAGCTGCTAGCAATACTAAGACCATAAAATCCTGAAATTGGGCAAAAAATCGTTTCCACCATGGCGTCTTTTCTTTTTCAACCATTTCATTATAGCCAAATTCAGCGATTCTACTTTTTACTTCGCTTGAAGTCAAGCCATCCTGTGGATCTGTTCTCCAAAATTCAATTGCTTCTTGCGCTGTACGCGTATACCATTTATCAGCCACTATGCCACCTCGCTACCATGTGCTTTTTCTATTCATGTTATTCCTTTGCCCTTCTAATTAGACCTAAATTGACCGTCTAATAGCAAAATGGTATACTAGTGAAAATTATACATCGTTATCAGTAGGAATCATGATATGTATTTTATAAATGGAGGCTATCATATGGCTCTAGATGGATTATCGCTATCAACATTGTTAATCGAATTAAATAAGAAACTTACAGGTGGCAGAATTGATAAAATCTTTCAGCCCGATAGATATACATTGCTTTTGTGGGTTAGACAGACTAATGAGAATTTACGCTTGCTCATCTCTGCCAACCCTAAGCATCCCCGTATCCATCTAACTGAGGCAACCTTGGAAAATCCAGCAACACCGCCAGCTTTTTGCATGTTATTACGAAAACATCTAGAGGGCGGACGTATTGCTAACATAAACCAGCATAGCCTTGATCGCATTGCACTAATTTCTATTGATTTTCGTGGTGAAGACGGCACGATTACGACCAAAGAATTGTCTGTTGAATTAATGGGCAAACATAGTAACATTATTCTCACACAAGATAACATTATACTGGATGCGATAAAAAGAATTGGCGCAAATTTAAGTCGTTCACGACAAGTTTTACCTCGAATGGAATACACCTTTCCTCCTGGGCAAATGCGTTTAAATTTACTAACTGCGCCCATATCCGATTTTTTGAATGCAATAACTGCTTTAGATACATCTCTCGTTACGAAAGCTATGATTCAGGCAGGAATTGGCATTGGTCCTATAACTGCCAAGGAAATTCTTTGGCGAGCAGGTTTACCTAGCGATATTGTCACTCATAGTTTAGATAATGCAGACATACTTGCATTAAATGAAGCAACACAAAGTATTATTAATTACATAAAATCGGGTGAATCCCTCCCTACTGTAATGATAGGTTCTGAGAAAGAACTAGCTGGCATCGCGTCTTTTCCATTAGAACATCTAGCTTCTAAATACACAACTCATAACTTCCCTACTATGAGTCAGGCCGTTGCATTCACCGACAGCCTTTCCGGCAAAAAACAGATCCCCGAACAAAAGATATTATCAAAACTTGTCAGCGAAGAAAGTAACCGGTTACAACGCAAAAAGCTAATTCTTATTCAGGAGCTAGATGATGCAGATCATGCTGATCTTTATCGTGAATGTGGTGATATTCTAATGGCAAATCTCTATAACTTGCCACAAGATCAGGATACAGTTACCCTGGAAAATTTATATAGCCACTCATTAGATGACAACAAAATAACTATAAATTTTGATACAAGGCTTTCACCATTAGAAAATGCACAGTCTTATTATACAAAATATAATAAATTAAAACGAGCTAAAGAATCATTGGATGGGCAACTACGTCAATGTATAGAAGAAATAGCTTATCTTGAAAGTATTACGGTTTCTCTTGAACACACCACAAATGCTTCCGAACTTGGTGATATTCGAGAAGAATTGATTAGCGCAGGCTATCTAAAAAGAGCCACTAAACGCCGTATGCCTATCCCTCCTTCCGCTCCTCTAACAGCCGTAACTTTGGATGGTCTAACGATATTAATTGGAAAAAATAATCGTCAAAATGACATTGTCACCTTTAAGCAGGCACAACATAATGACATTTGGTTCCATACTAAGGATATCCCAGGATCTCATGTTATTTTACGATCTGGTTCTCAAAATCCTCCTCTAAAATCCATTGAAGCAGCCGCTCATTTAGCCGCTTACTATAGTAAAGCGAGTCAATCATCAAATGTACCTGTTGATTATACCCAACGTCGTTATGTAAAAAAACCATCTGGTGCTAAACCTGGCTTTGTTATTTACGATCACCAAAATACGATTTATATTACACCCGATGAAAAAATAGTTGCCTCATTAATAAAAAAGTAACCCTCTTTGTCAAGGATCAAATTTATTCTCTAAATGGTCAAATAGTAAAGACCTTTGCTAGTCATTGAAACAGCAAAGGTCTTTACTATTATTAAAATTCTATATTTTTTTATTCTGCAAATTCCTTAATAACTACCTTGTCAGACTCATCAACAGGCATTAATTGTACTCCAACTACTTCTTTACTGGAAGTAGGCACATTCTTCCCTACATAATCCGCGCGAATAGGAAGTTCACGATGACCACGATCCACAAGAACGGCTAACTGAATAACTTTAGGCCGTCCAATATCAATAATCGCATCAAGAGCAGCACGTACAGTACGCCCAGTGTATAATACATCATCAATCAGTATAATTGTTTTACCATTAATATCAACAGCTATTTGCGTTTCATGTACGATTGGCTGATAACTAAGCGTAGATAAATCATCACGATATAACGTAATATCTAAAATTCCTACGGGCAGCTGCGCACCTTCAATACGCTTTATTTCAGCTGCTAGCCGTTCTGCTAAAGGGACGCCACGAGTTCTTATTCCTACTAAAATTAAGTCCTTAATCCCTTTATTATTCTCAATAATTTCATGAGCAATACGGATGAGTCCCCGTCTTATGGCTTGCTCGTCCATAATTACAGTTTTCTCTACTAAAGTACTCATATCCCTACCCCTTCCTAATTATATGTATTTTTTTGCCGTAATTCTTTTAAAATCATTTCCATATCCGACGGTAACGGCGCTGTAAATATCATAATCTCTTCTGTAACAGGATGAGAGATTCTGAGTTCAGCGGAATGTAAAGCTTGCCCTATAATCGAAAAAGGCATGCGCCCAGGTCCATATTTAGGATCGCCAACAACGGAATGTCCAATATATGTCATATGCACCCTAATCTGATGCGTACGCCCAGTGAGCAATTTACATTCTACTAAGGTATAATCACCAAATCGTTCCATCACCCGAAATTTCGTAGTTGCTTCTTTACTATTCGTAAAGGTTACTGTCATCTTTTTGCGATCACTAGGATGACGCCCAATTGGTGCTTTAATAACACCGTGATCTTCCTTAATATTTCCATACACAATTGCCAAATAACGCCGACTGGCCGTACGATCCTTGATTTGCTTAGCCAGGCTCATATGTGCTCTATCGCTCTTAGCAACCACCATAACACCTGAAGTATCCTTATCTAGACGATGAATAATCCCCGGACGGGCGACACCATTGATGCCTGACAAATCTTCACAATGTTCTAATAAAGCATTTACTAATGTACCATTATAATTCCCCGCAGCAGGATGTACAACCATGCCCCGGTATTTATTAATAATAATAATATCATTATCTTCAAATAAAATGTCCAATGGAATTTCTTCCGCTGTTAATTCTAACTTTTTAATCTCAGGTATACTTACTTGAATATCATCTAAAGCTTGTACCTTGTAATTGGCTTTTACTATTTTTTTGTTGACTTTAACATCTCCACTACTGATAAGTCTCTGTACTGCAGAACGAGATGTATTAGGTATTTGTTTAGTGAGAAATATATCTAACCGCTCTCCTGCTTGGGATTCATTTATATAATAATACATTTCATTACCCATTTGCTTCATCCTCTTTATGTAAATAAACCATAGTAAAAACAATACAACCTACGCCACATACAATAGCCGCATCTGCAATATTAAAAACAGGCCAAATACGAAAATCAAAAAAATCAATTACATAACCTGTTTTGATGCGATCAATCACATTCCCAATTGCTCCCCCTACCAATAAACCAGTACCAAAGCGCAGTAAGCTATACTTCTTTGGTATCCGCGGATAAAAATATATCGCAGCTGATACTAAGCTAACTGCCACTATTAAAAAGAATAGCGTTTGATGTTCAAATAACCCAAAGGCAGCCCCTGGATTTAAAACATAGGTTATGTGGAAAATATCATCAATCACAGGTATAGACATCCCCAGAGCCATATGTGTTTGAATATAATATTTAGACAACTGATCCATTATCACCACGAATACTACTATTAATATAGGCACTAATCTTCTCTCCTATCCTGTACATAACATTTTTCTTGCGTATAAATAGATTTTCATCTACTAATTGTTAGCACGTATTATAAGCTTACTATATATAATAAACAAAAATTGATCAAAGGTAAAGTTTTTACTACTTACGTATTTTTACCTCCGGCCAATTGGTGACTGAACTTTTGGCAAAAAGAAAAGCTCAGAAATTCTGAGCTTTTCTAGTGAAATCATTTTTAAAATTTCACTCAAAAATGACTAAGGCTTGGTGCCTATGTCAATGACTTAGTATACCCAAGTCATTTAGTTAATTATGTTACTTATTCTGGGCTAATTGCTCCCACTGGACAGGTTGCAGCACAAGAACCACAGTCAATACATTTTTCATCGATAACATATTGAGCATCACCTTCAGAAATAGCTTCAACTGGGCAAACAGAAGCACAAGCACCACATGAAATACAGCTACTATCAATTTTATACATGAATTTCACCTCCTATGTAGATCACTGTATACCATTATACTATATACTAGCAAGAAATCACATAACTAATATCATATTTAATATGATATTTTTACATTATACTTATACTATCCTTCTAAAAACTCATAGATTTTATTTTATAGGTTCCTCACCGTTACTCTTTATCAGGAAAAAACCTTCGTTCTATATCTTCTCGGAAATAATGCCCAAAAGCACCAATCACAATCAGTAAGGAAGTAATGATAACCGCAGCACGAATATTATGAGTAAGATTTTGACCAATAACAGAATATATGAGAATCGCAGGTGCTTGCCCAATCGCTGTTGCAATTGTAAATTGACCAAAGGAAAGAGTCGTTAAACCAACGCCATAGCTTATCACTTTAAAGGGAATAATGGGTGTCAAACGAGTAATAAATACAGCAAATATACCATGCTTACGAAGAAATGCATCTGTTATCTCTAAATACTTGTTATTTATAAATTTTTCAACAATTGGTCGTCCATACCATCTTGCAATAGCAAAATCTAAACATGCTCCAGATAATGCTCCCAGCCAGGAATAGACCGCCCCATACTGCCAGCCAAAAACCCAAGCATTAGTAATGGTAATTGCTAATCCTGGAACAAAAGGGATTAGCGACTGCAGCGTCATTAGCAGAATGCTGCACAGAGGTGCCCAAAAACCATAGGATAAAATAAATTGACGTAATCCGTCAAAATTTCGATCCCATAATAAGGAAAATCCACTTTCAAAAAATTCTTGTATGCCAGGCAAATAAAAATATCCAATTACAGCAATAACCAATACCCCAAGTCGATACATAACACCTTTCGCTATCATCATTGGTGTTGCCATAAAAAGCACCTCCTAGCAAAACTATCCCTTTCCCGATGGATTCTATAATATATTACGCTACTATCTTTTTACTTTGACACACATAACTCCTGCTGCGAATTAAAAAACTGGGCTAAAAATTCATCGCCCAGTTTTTTAATTTAACTCATACGTTTATTAAAGCAATGGATTCTGTAATTGTCTCTTTCATGGACTTTCATCTCATTCTTTTACTGGAATAGCATCTGCCGGATCAACAATTCCCTGCTGTTCATCACTATTATTGAATAACTTTTTGTAATTACGGCTTCCAGGAATATCCTGGGGTGTATCAGAGCTGCCATAACGCATGACCGCTTGTAAGGCATCCTCACCATCAAAACCAATAAATTCATTTTTATCATGATCTAAAAAATTCTGTTGAAAAGGTGGCGTTAGCCTCTCCTCTTCTAAAGGCCTTCGAACGAAATCTACAACATCGTATTGCTCCTGACATTGTATACATTCGCTCGCCCAGGGAATTGCTTCTAATCTAGCTATAGATATTTCTTTGCCACAGGTACTACAATATTCATAGTTTCCATTATCCATTTTCTTAAGAGCTTTTTCCACTCGCGACAATAAAAGCTGCGCATTATCTTTTAAAGCAATGTCTTTACTACGTTCAAATAATTCATCACCAATATCACCAGGATGATTATCACAGACTGATAATTCTCCCGTTGAATAGGATAAACTTGTGTCTAATCCTGATTCTTTCAAAGTAGTAATTTGCTTTAGTAATTCCTGCTTTTCTTCGTATAATCGTTTTGCTAACTCTTTATATTTTCCAGCATCCAAAATACCCTCTCCTAATGAATAATCTTCGTAACTTCACCAATTCTGAGTCTTTCTTTAGCAGTCTTATCAGCTTCGTTACTATACCCTAAACAAAGAATAGCCACTGCTCGAAGTCTAGGAGGAGCCTCGACTGCGTGCTGAATTTTGATTTCATCAAAAGCGCCAATCCAACAGGTGGAAATACCCAGTCCATATGCTGCTAATATCATATTTTCTGCAGCAACCGCAGTATCTTGCAAACAATATAACTGAGCACCACGCTCACCATATTTTTCATTAGAGCGAGCCGGATCAGCTAATATAACAATGCTCACAGGTGAATTTTCAATTTGATTTTGTTCAAAACAAGCTTCAGCCACTTTTCTTTTAATTTCTTGATTCTTTATTACATAAAAATACCATGGCTGCAAATTTCCTGCACTAGGAGCCCAGCAACCCGCCTCTAAAATCCTTGTTAAGGTAGGTTCAGGTATATCCTGCTGTAGAAAATTTCGAACACTATGACTTTCCCTCATACAATCAAAAACATCTTTCGTCATACATAAACACTCCTATTTCTTAAAATTTTCCATTCTTCATTTCTACAATGTGTATAATATCTGCTACAAAATTTCCAATACCCGGTATGTTGAGTAAAATAAGTTGATGTAATAAGTTTAATACCATGGCAAAAAATACAGAAGCACCAATGGCTATACCTAACCCTCTCGCGATTCCAGCAATAAAATTGATAAGTATCAATTTTCCTGGTCGTTCGAGAAGTTCCATATATTCAGCAACGCGCATTGATTCTAAATGGCATATCAATCTTTTTAGTTGTACTGTAATTACATCTTGCTTTTCTTGCTGCTCCACTTAACATACCTCCATTTCTATTATCTCCATCTTATAAAAAAAAAACCGGAAACAAGTTCCGGTTTTTTACCATTATAATTTGGCTACTACATCGTTACAGCGGCTGCATAGTGTTTCGTGCTTCTCCATCTTGCCTACCGTATCACTATAAATCCAGCAACGTTCACATTTTTGACCTTCCGCTTGTGACACGACAATGGACAATGCCATATCCTCCACTTGATATGCACTTTCCGGTGCTTTTGAAGTATCTTCTACAACATGAATCTTTGATACAATCAAAATATTTGCCCACTCTTTATCCATAGCTGATAATTGAGTAAATATCTTATCATTTGCATAGAGTGTAACCTCTGCATCCAAAGAATGTCCAATCACCTTATTACGCCTAGCAGCTTCTAATGCTTTCGTAATTTCACTACGCATTGCCAATATTGAAGTCCATTTTGCTTCTAAGTCAGCATTAAGATGTTCATTATGAACCATTGGCCAATCAGCCAACTGCACACTTTCTGACATATTCTGCTCTTGTTTCATATGCTGCCACACTTCCTCAGCAGTAAAGGTAAGAACAGGTGAAATAAGACGTACCAAAGTACTTACGATTTCATACATAACAGTTTGTGCTGCACGCCGCTCTTTGGAAGCAGGCAGAGCTGTATATACTCGATCTTTTAATATGTCTAAGTAAATTGAGCTTAAATCAACAGTACAAAAATTATGTACTGTATGATAGATTAAATGGAACTCATATTCTTCATACGCTTTTGTAACTTTCTCACGAACTTGTTCTAATCGTAAAAGTGCCCACCGATCAATCTCTAATAACTCATTGTAACCGACTTTATCTGTATCTGGATTAAAATCATGAATACTGCCTAGAATGTAGCGGAAGGTGTTGCGTATTTTTCGATACACTTCCGATAATTGTTTCAAAATATCGTTCGAAACACGAACATCCGCCTGATAATCAGCAGAGGCTACCCATAAACGCAAAATGTCAGCCCCATACTTTTTGATAACATCCTGTGGAAAAATAACATTACCAACGGATTTAGACATTTTACGACCATCACCATCTACCACAAAACCATGAGTAAGAACCGCTTTATAAGGGGCAATTCCCTTTGTTGCCACTGATGTTAATAAAGATGACTGAAACCATCCTCGATGCTGATCGCTTCCCTCTAAGTATAAGTCAGCCGGCCATGCAAGTTCTTCATGCTGCTCTAGTACAGCTGCATGACTGGACCCGCTATCAAACCAAACATCCATAATATCCGTTTCTTTGCGAAAAGTATCGTG
>CAMKSY010000125.1 GCA_946415545.1 uncultured Pelosinus sp.
GACTAATGTTATTTGCCAGTGATCTGGATCAAACACTCATCTACTCTACTCGTTCCTTTCGCTTATTGCCGGATCATAAACCGCCGGCAATGAGCGTAGTTGAAACGTATAATGGTCAGGATATCTCCTATATGACTGATGATGCGATCAAACATCTTTTGCAGCTGGCTTCGGAGGCCTCCTTTGTTCCCGTGACCACACGTACGATAGAACAATTCCGGCGCATTTCTTTATTTCGCGATACGATTCTTCCTGCTTATGGAGTGGTAAGTAATGGAGGAAATGTACTTATAAATGGTGCAATAGATCAGGAGTGGAATCAAAAAGTAAAAAGCAATGTATCGCAAATGTGTTTGTGTACCCAAGACATATTGTCTCAGTTTGGTGAAATTAGCCATGCTTCATGGGCGGGAACCTTAAAATTGGCAGATGATTGCTTTCATTACTGTATTGTTGTGCGAGAGAACATACCAACAAAGGAACTTGCCAGTTTTTCTTTATGGGCAAAATCTCAAAATTGGAAAATATCATTACAGGGAAGAAAATTATATTTGGTACCGGCGGTAGTAAATAAATGGGATGCTGTAGTATATATACGAAAATTACTAGAAGAAAAGACGGTTATTGCTGCGGGCGATTCTCTATTAGATTTGTGCATGTTAGAGCAGGCTGACTACGCAATTGCTCCAAGGCATGGAGAAGTATGGGAAAGTTATTCCAGGGGAACGCTGCCCGTCTCATCCGTTCAGTTTACAAGTCAGTCTGGTATTTTGGCTGCAGGGGAAATTTTAGATTATGTAAGTCGGTTTACTGCTTATAAAATGAAAGCTTAAAGAGATAGAAGCATAACCATTTCTGCGCTAGTGATAGTACCTTCTATGCCGTATAACTCATAAATTATAGTGATGCTTTATCATATAATAAAAGGGGTGAGGTTGTGGGAGGGAAAGAAATCCATTTATGGAGATATTGGCCTTTCTGGGGACTACATTTCGGTGTCCACCTGGCAATCGGCATAGTGGCAATGGCGGCTGGTCTGGTTGTAGTGGCTAAAGGCCAAGTACTAAACGGTTTAGCACTATGTGGGGCAGCATTGTTTGCTATACTAAATGGATGGGCGGGATACAAGCAGCTATGGAAAAGCAAAAAGCGTAGAATCAATGCTACCTAAGAGAAAACAAGCGGCAGTTGTCGCTTGTTTTGTTTTTTTCCATTTGCGTCTTTGTGGTTTGTTGAAGTATTTTATTTCGGGATATGGTAGATATTCATAGTTATGTAAACATTACCATGAATGGGAAACAGGAATTATTAATAAAAAAGCGAATATATATAACCGTATCAAAAATTTATAATATATTATGTTAACTAGAAAGAGAGGTAATTGTATTGAGACACCGTAAATTATGCAGTATGGCAACCTTGGGATTCATGACAGTTTCCTTGATTACAACATCCTTTGGAAGCATTTTTACTACTCCCGTTTTTGCAGCTGAACCGGAAACGGCTGCTGTGATTAAGGAAGAGAAGAGTAAGAATAATAAAGATTTATGGGGAGGAATTTTAGCTGTTGGCGTAATTGCATTAATTGCGGGAAATCATGGCGGAAGTCATGATAATGACTCATCCAGCAAGAGTGGCAATTCGACTTCTGGAAATACTTCCAGCACTAAACCTTCCAGCCAGAATATCACAGCAGATCAAAAGCAGGCTGTTGAGTTACTAAATGCCGATCGAGCTAAAAATGGCTTGAGTGCTTTGAAAACGAATTCGCAGCTTACAAGCCTTGCTGGGGATTATGCGCAAGATATGATTAATCGTAATTTCTTCGCTCATAATAATCCAGAAGGTCAGACACCTTTTGATAGAATGAAGAATGCTGGTATCGGCTATACCTATGCAGGTGAAAACTTAGCGATCAATAATAATGTGACCGCGGCAGAAACTGCTTTTATGAACAGCTCTGGACATAGGGCAAACATTCTTAACAAGAATTATACAGATGTTGGTGTTGGTGTTCGATATAATAGCAACGGATCAGCATACGTAGTACAAGAGTTTATTGCTAAATAAATAAAAAGGATCTTACAGCTTAGGGGCTGTAGGATCCTTTTTTTAATTGGTACATATGCTAGGATGTATATATTTTTTAGAAAGCATATTGAATACAGAGAGTACACAAAGGACACAGAGAATAACTATTTTTTCTCTGTGTTCCCTGCGCCTCTGTGGTTCAATACATGGTTTGTATGTTTTTAACTTTTCCGATTATATGGCGGGAGTGAAAGCTTAGATCGAAACACCGCATTTGGGACACATGCCGCGATGTCTGTGATAATCAAATTCATGACCACAGCAAGGACATAATTTATAAAGTCGATATTGGCATACTCGATACAGTTTGTAATATGTTTTATAGGTTTTAACACATTCTTTTTCCATTTTACATTTCATTTTATCCATATCAGAGCACATGGTAGAATAGCAATCAGGTTCAGGTTTCTTCTTCATGCAAGGATTCTCACAGTCATCCTGATCGTCATCATCATCCATTTTGCAATGATGAGGTTTGGGTTTATAACAATCATATTTAGGATAATTCATTGAGCTAAATCCTCCTTTTATTTAAAAATTTGACATTGGGTTGCTATATTCTATGCGCATCAAGGTAAAAGTGTTATGTTCCAATCTCGAAATAATAAATTATTGATGGGGGTAAAACAAGGATTATCTTTTGTGAAATACTTTTTTGCACATAAAATATCCCACTGGCATATATATAAATAGAACATAAAAGGGGGGGGATATGTGTGGATGAGAAAGATACACGCTTAGCTGGTTATAACCAATGTACATTGGGTACTGAGACTGGTCCACAGACCATTATCGTTCGACAGGTAGTCGGTGCGGCTGAAGAGCAAAAGGTATTGGATATTCATGTAGTCGTACCAGATAGAAAACCAGCTATTGAGCAAATTGTCGATGTTTTTGTCAAAGATGTATGCATCAATTGTGTTGACGTTATTCATAATAAGGTAATTGTACGCGGGGAATTTGAAATTAAAGCGATCTATGTAGCATATTTGCCTGACCAGCCAGTGCATGCTGTTGAAATTAAACATTTCAAATGGACTCAGGATATTGAAATACCTGGCGCACGCAGAGGTATGGATGCAGATGCAAATGTTATTGTAGAATTTGTTGATTATGATGTAGATTGTCACAGCCGTGCTTACAAGTACAAATATGGTGATAATGATTGTGACGGTAGTTGCAAAGACCACCACCATCACCATAATGATTGTGACGATGATTGTGACGATGATTGTGATGATGATTGCGATAATCATCATGATGATTGTGATGACAATGGCCACCATCACCACCATCACAGATGGACTCGAGAATTTGATGTATCTGTAGTGCTTAAAATTGTTGCCAAGGTTATGGCTGATCGCCAAGTACAAATTGGCGGCACAGGTACTATGCCAACTCAACCAAAAGGATGAGCTTAAAAAACCTAGTTCGTTAAAAGGGGGGGAGTTTAATGAGTGATGATACAAGGCAAGATTCTGATGTAACGGTTGAAAGAGCAATTAATGATGAAATGATTTGCGGATGTCCAGAACCGGGTCCCGAAACTATTTCCGTAGAACAGGTTCTAGGGGCAGAAATGAAACAGAAGGTTGTCGAATTTGATATGTTTGTACCAGATCCTAAGCCTGATATTGAACAAGTGATTGATGTATATGTAAAAGACGTCGACATTGATAGTGTAGATGTTATTATGAATAAAGTAATTATTCGGGGAGATCTGGAAGTCAAAGTCATGTATGTAGCCGATTTGCCAAACCAGCCTGTTCATGCATTTGAGAGACGTCATGTACGCTTTACCCGGGATATCGAAATTGAGGGTGCTGAACCTGGCATGGATGCTAGTGCTGATGTTGTCGTTGAATATGTGGATTATGATTTTCATTGCCATCATGACAGGCGCAAAGTGCATATCACCATTGTTCTTAAATTCTGGGCACGTGTTCTAACTACTACGGAAATGGATGTATATGGATTAACATCTATACCTGGTGCTGGTCCAGTGGAATATACCAGCGCTAATGCACAAAATGGCACATATTCTTCTGGCATGCTCGGAGATGATGATTATGTTTCTGCATCCCAGACAGGCGGTGGAGATATAGATGGCACCGGTATTGACAATGTGTTTGTCACGGGACCTGGAATTACGCAGACGGCTGGAACAATGATGGGAATTAGCGGAACAGCTACGATCACTGGGAATTCGGTTAATATCCGAACCGGCCCAGGTACTAACTTCCCTGTAGTAACCAAGGTCAATAAAGGGGAGCGAGTAACGATAAAAGAACAGGCTTTTGGTTGGTATAAAGTAGTTCTTTCTGGTGGTACCACTGGATGGGTTGCTAGCTGGCTAGCGAATACTGGCACTGGTGTACCAACAGCTCCCAAAGGGTAATGAGTGCATTAAAATACCGCACAATCTGCTTGCGATTAAGTAGATTGTGCGGTGTTTGTTTCTAAATAGAGAAAACAATAATTCTTCCAGGAGAATGCTAAATAACAGAGTGTGTTTTATTCGGTCTACCCTCTGGGCATCTTTGCGGTTCCATTCTGTTTTAAAAGACGCCTTAGGGTTTTTTCTTATGAAATAATTTTTAGGGTAGGAGCATATAGTGTATCATGTGTACTTAACGTATGATTGATTCTGTCATATTTAGAAAATAAAGGGGGGAAAATGGTGCTTACTGCTGTTGAATATCTTGGCTCAGTGGGAGTGGGAGTAACAGTACCCCGTGTATTTCGTGCGGATGATGGCAATATTTATGTTGTTAAATTACAAAATAACCCTATGGGTACAAAAGTTCTGGTGAATGAATATGTTGCATGCTGGTTTGGCGAACGAATGGAGCTGTGTTTCCCTCCGAGTGATCTCATTCAAATTGAAGAGCAGGTCTTAAAAAAACACAAATCGCTGCGTACCACAGGTTTACGCCCTAAGATCCATTTTGCGAGTCAATATATACCAAGTAATAAATATGTTGTAAAGACTAATTTATCTAAGGCAAGCAATAAGAGCGCGATGGCAGGAGTAATGTTGTTTGACCATATGTTTCATAATATTGATCGAACAAAGAACCGTAAAAATTTGTTAGTGCGTTCACAAGAATCGGCATATGTGCTATATGCTATCGACAATTCCCATTTATTTGTACGTGGACGATGGAATACCAAAATGTTAGAAAAGCTGGCAGAAAAAATTGTTGTAAATCGGCGTAGAGCATATGGCTGGCTCTTAACCTACTTTTTTACTTCTGGAGACTTTAGCCCCTATGCTGCTAGAGTCAGGGAGATTAAAAAAGAAGATTTAGCTCAGCTGGTAGAATCGATCCCCCAGGAATGGCTGCCTAAGATTGAGGAGCGAGATGCACTTCTCAGTTATATGCTTAGAAGATGTGAGATGGTGGATCAGATTGTTTTACGGCTATGCCAGTCAATTCCGGATGTAAACAGGCGTACCCACTTTTACTAATGGATAAATTTGCTCTACATTTTGATTATGCATGCGAATACAGCCATTTGATACCATAGTGCCAATCAGCCAGGGACGATTTGTGCCATGAATTCCATACGAATCATAATTGAGACCTAGCCAGCGGGTACCTAAGACGCCTCCGGGATTCATCACTTTAAGTGCAATTGCATAATTTCCTAGTGGCGTGGGAGTTGTTATTTTACCGATCCCTACCGGATATTGATATAATGGCGTATTTCCATTAAATAGTGTTAGTTGGCGAGATGAGGTTGTAATTAGTATATTAGCTCTTGGCAAAGAGAAATCCGCTCGTTTGGCGGCTGATAGGGGAAGAATAGTAGTGGTAGTTGCCTGATGTAAACGGCAATAGGTGAGCGGGTCTACGATGCCAGTTGCGGGTAAATTTTCTTTTTCTTGAAATAAGGTAACTCCACGAATGGTCTGGGTATCATACTTTCGGTGAATGGGTCCTTGATATAGATTCTTTTGAAGCAACAATTGTTGTATTTCGCCAATAAGGGGATGCTCACTTTCTTCTTCAAAGGCAATGGATGCTAGCCTATGAGACAAATAGAGTGTACGAACATTCATAACATACACCTCCTGCAAGATCTTTAGTTATTATATGTAGATAGAGTTTGGCTGGTGCTATGATCTTGGAACAAGAACTTGCAGGAGTAAAGAGGAGCACATGCAGAATAAAGAAATTGGGCAAAATAATTGTATAAAATATTACTGGTATTTGCAGGCAAACACCGCTATAATATCGAATATAATAATAAATTTGATCTTTTGATGAATTATGGAGGTGCATTGCCATATGGAAGATATAAAATTAGAAAATGAATTGCAGTTGGTCACATTTAAGCTGGCCAGTGAGGAATATGGGCTTCCGATTACGAAGGTTCAGGAAATTAACCGGTTGCTGCCAATTACCAAATTGCCTCAGACGCCTTCGTTTATGGAAGGAATTATTAATCTTAGAGGTCGTATTATCCCCGTTATTGATTTAAGAAAAAGATTCCAATTGCCGATTACAGAGCATAATGACGATACTCGTATTATCGTTGTAGAAATTAATGGACAAACAGTAGGTGTGACTGTTGATGCAGTGACAGAAGTCGTGCGGCTGAGTGCTGCAGATGTAGAGGATCCCCCTGCTTCCATTGCTGTAGATTCTCGTTATATTAATGGTGTAGGTAAGATTGACGATCGCCTAATTATTTTATTGGATAGTAATCAAGTCTTAACAGCACAAGAGGAAATTGCTGTTAAACAATTAAATGATTAGATGAGTATGTTAACAGTAAAGGGAAATGCTAAAATTAATCTAACGTTAGATGTTCTTTATAAGAGAGAAGATGGCTTTCACGAAGTAGAAATGATTATGCAAGCCATCGATCTTACGGATGTGCTACGTTTAGAAGAAAGACCATCGGGTAATATTAGTATTGCAACTACAATTGCTCGTCTGCCCTGCGATCAGAGAAATCTAGCATATCGTGCAGCAGCTCTTATAAAAGAGACTTGCCAAGTAAAAAACGGTATACATATCTTTATTGATAAACAAATTCCAGTTGCTGCTGGACTGGCGGGTGGCAGCACCGATGCTGCCAGTGTTTTAGTGGGACTGAATCGTTTATGGAAATTGGGATTAACCACTCATGAATTAGAATTGTTAGGAAGTAAGCTGGGGTCGGATGTGCCTTTTTGTATAAAGGGAGGAACCATGTTAGCTACAGGGCGGGGCGAAATTCTCCAGCCTCTTGCCGATATTAGGCCTTGTTTTGTAGTATTGGCAAAACCTTCAGTAAGTGTTTCAACTGCCTGGGTATATCGTCAATACCAAGGTCAGAATGTAAAAGTGCGTCCAAATACGGCTGGAGTAAAATCGAGTTTGGCTCAGGGGGATTTAGCGGAAGTCGCTAAGGGGTTGTGTAATGTCTTAGAATCTGTAACGATACCAGTCCATCCTGAAATAAGAAAACTGAAACAAGCTATGATGCAACATGGAGCAATGGCTAGCTTAATGTCAGGCAGCGGTCCTACTGTTTTTGGTCTGGCAGAAGATCAGGCTAAGGCAGAATATATTGCACATAAGCTAAAAAGTCAATATGCTGCTGACATATTTGTTGCTAAAACAGTAGGAAGAAGTGAGGGAATATAATGGAACGCCGATTATTGCCAATAAAATTAGACAGTTATCAGCCCCTCAGGGAAGTGGTGTGTGAAACCTTGCGTAATGCAATTGTTTCAGGTGTTTTGCAGCCTGGTGAGCGCTTGATGGAAATTCAAGTTGCTGAAGAACTGGGGGTAAGCCGAACCCCTGTACGGGAAGCCATTCGTAAATTAGAACTGGAAGGATTTGTGGTAATGATTCCCCGTCGTGGAACCTATGTATCCGATCTTTCCATTAAAGATATTACGGAAGTCTTTGAAGTCCGTACTTCTTTGGATATTCTAGCTGCAGGGTTGGCTGCAGAGCGCATTACGGAAGAAGAACTTGAACAGATGGAACGTTTGCTGGTGGAAATTGGTGGCTATATTGAACAAAATGATATGGAAAAAATTGTAGACGCCGACAGCCAGTTTCATGATATTTTGTATCGGGCCAGCCGCAATGAACGTCTTGTTGGTATTATCAACAATTTGAGGGAACAGTTGACTCGTTTTCGCTCATTGTCGATGTCATATCCAGGGCGGCTTAAAGCGATGTTTGCAGAACATACTCGTATGGTAGAATCATTAGGGCAGCGCAACGTGGCGTTAGCTCAGCAGTTTGCCGGAGAACATATGGCGAACGCAGAACAAGTTTTATTAAAAAATATGCTGGAACGCGGAGCGGATTCAAGTGAAGAATAGTTTTTAGGTTTTAGGATAGTATATAGAAGACTTATTTTTTCCCTAATCATCAAGTTTTCTGTATTTATATGCACGCATGGGAGGTTTGGGTTTATGTATGATGCCATTATACTGGCTGGCGGTGAAAATAATGAACATTTGAGTAAGTTTTCATCTCAGCCGTATGAGGCGATGATTGAAATAGCTGGTAAGCCTATGGTGACCTTTGTGGCAGATGCACTGGCTGCTTCCCTCCAGGTGAAACGGATTTTTATCATGGGACCAATTCCACAATTAAAAAAATGTACCTTTCCTAAAGATACGATATTACTTGAGGGAGGCCGTACCCTCATTGAAACGATTCAACTAGGGATTAAGGCTCTTGGGCATGAAAATAAGGTATTAATCGTTACGGCTGATATTCCTCTTTTAACACCAGATGCCATTACTGATTTTCTTCGTCAATGCGACGAGGGCGAGGCGGATTTGTATTATCCGATTGTGAGTAAAGAGATTAATAATAGATGTTATCCACAAAGCAAGCGTACATATGTGAGATTTAAAGATGGAACCTATACCGGAGGCAATATCTTTTTGGTGAATCCGGCAATTGTACCTCAATGTCTGACTGTTGCTGAAAGACTGATCAATAATCGCAAAAATCCATTTAAGCTTTGCTGCTTATTGGGGTGGGGATTCGTTTTACAATTTTTACTAGGCACGTTAAGTTTGACTAAAGTAAAAGAAAGAGTTGAGATCTTGTTAGGTATCACTGGCTCTGTGGTTCAGTCCAGCTACCCAGAGTTGGGGATTGATGTAGACAAACCCAGCGACTTAGAGCTGGTACGCAGTACCTTTTCTTTTCGCATATAATAGATTAGCAAGACTTGGCGTATGCCAAGTCTTTTCTTATAAGCAGAAATAGAAAGAAATGCGTTTTCTAATAGAGAACGTATAGCCCTTTTTTATTCTTCGCGGTTCAAAATGTTTTATTTTTTATAGTTTTTTTAAAAATAGTGATATAATATAAAAAAAGTACTTATCTTGCAGGTATTTCACTTTTTGCGGAGAAAGTGAATGAAAATATTAAAAAATATAATAATATTCGGTGTTTTTCGTGATGGAGGATAAAAAGTAATGACTAAGGTACGGAGAGTAGAAAGAATCGTAGCCCTGACCAAAATGCTGATGGATATGCCGGGGCATTTATTTTCATTAGGACACTTTAGTAACTTGTTTAGTACAGCAAAATCAACATTAAGTGAAGATATGGTAACAATAAAACAATCTATGCAGGAATTCGGTTTGGGAACAGTGCAAACCGTATCGGGGGCATCTGGCGGTGTAAAATATGTTCCGTATCCTTCCGAGGAACGCATTCACCATATGCTGACGCAGATGGCAAAACAGCTTTCGGATCCGGACAGGATCATTCCTGGAGGATTTTTGTACATGTCGGATATTTTGTTTACGCCAGAATTAATGATGCAGGCTGGCGAAATTTTTCGGGCAAGATTTTCCAGTGCAACCCCTGATTATATTATGACCGTGGAAACGAAAGGAATTCCCTTAGCATTTTCAACTGCTCGGGCTTTTGGTCTGCCGCTGGTCATTGTGCGGCAAGGGAGTAAGGTTACAGAGGGACCTTCAGTAAGCATTAACTATGTAACGGGGTCTACCAAACGGATTCAAACGATGTCTCTGCCTAGGCGGGCATTGCCGTCCGGTTCTAAGGTGCTGGTGATTGACGATTTTATGAAAGCTGGGGGAACAGCGCAGGGAATGATTGATCTGGCAAATGAGGTGGGGGCTCAAGTGGTAGGTACGGGTGTACTCATTGCAACCATTGAACCGGAAAAGAAATTAATAGAAGATTATTTGGCATTATTAATGCTCCACGATGTTGGGCAGCATACTAAGATGATTGATATTCGGCCCGTATTGTAGAAAAGAATTGTATTTCATTCATAAATTGGGTTAAACGAGTTAAAAATAAGGATGCTCTTACATATGGAGGAAAAGTGATATGCAAAAAAGTATTAGTTTGACAGATGTTCAACAAGCCCATCAAGCAATGTATAATGTGATTCATCATACGCCTCTGGATAAAAGTGTTACATTTAGCGGTATGGCTGGTTATGATGTATATTTAAAACTAGAAAATTTGCAGAAAACAGGATCCTTTAAATTACGTGGTGCTTATAATAAAATC
>CAMKSY010000126.1 GCA_946415545.1 uncultured Pelosinus sp.
ATTTCTGACGAAGTTCCCAAGCCATTTCTCTTAAATCTTCTGGAATATCTGCCTCTGTTTTCTGAGAGCGTTGATTAGGAGAAGATAAAATTGCTTTCATTTCTACTAAATCTATAATGCCCTTAAAGTTTTCTTCTGCGCCAATAGGTAGTTGAATTGGCAGAATCGTGGAACCAAATTTGTCTTTCATCTCCTGAATTACATTATGAAAATCCGCATTCTCACGATCCATTTTGTTAATAAAAACAATGCGAGGTAAGTTTAGCTCACTAATATATTGCCACGCTTTTTCGGTTTCTACTTCAACTCCTGATGCAGCGCATACTACAACTAAAGCACTATCTACAGCCCTTAATGTACCTTTTACTTCTCCAACAAAGTCAGCATATCCTGGAGTATCAATAAAATTAATTTTATGATCACGCCATTCACACGGCGCTAACGCCGCACTAATCGTTACTTTGCGTTTCATTTCTTCTGGTTCAAAGTCTGTAGTCGTTGTCCCGTCATCCACACGTCCAATACGAGTTATAGCTCCTGCATTAAATAATAAAGCTTCTGCAACACTTGTTTTCCCTGCCCCGCCATGAGCCACAATCCCCACGCTTCTAAGCTTATCACTTCTGTACTCTTTCAAATTAATTCCCCCTATATTAATTTAGCCTTCTACCCATACTAATTAATATAACTTTTTTTACACTTCTCCGCGAATACTGAACATTCCTTCTTTTCAGTCTATTCATTATAAAAATTAATAACCGCCTATAATAGGCGGTTATTCTTTAATCAGCTTACGAACTTTTACAAAACAGCTGCATAATTTTACGCAGTGGCTTAGGTACTGACATAACATAAATTTTTAAAGGTTTCACCGCGTTCGCCTCCCTCATTACTTAACATGATACACACATTATATACTTATATTGTATGCTGCGATGAAGGCATTGGTGTATCTGATATTTGTTACTGATTCTGCGCAAGCTCTGCTCGAGATAATATAAAGCATAGATCAGATAGCCGATTTAAAGCAATTAATACTTGCTTGTTTACGTCTTCTTGCTTTGATAATTTAATGGCTTGCCGTTCCCCTCTTCTAGCAGTAGTACGAGCTAAATCCAAAGCAGCAGCCCCGGCACTACCACCAGGAATAATAAATTCTTTTAATGGAGGCAGCTTAGCATCAATTTCATCAATATATTGCTCTAATTGGTTTACATGAGCTTCCGTAATATAATATGATTCCGTATTAACACTAGCAAGATCTGCCATAACCATCATTAGCATTTTCTGTACGCTATAAATAATTTCTTTACTATCATTTTTACAGCACCACACTCTTGCTAGTCCTAAAGCAGAGCTAATTTCATCAACTATACCATAAGCTTCTACTCTCAAACTATCTTTGTCAATGCGCTCCCCCGTCAATAAACCCGTAGTTCCTTTATCGCCAGTTTTTGTATATACTTTCATGGAAAAATTCCTCCTTAAATCTTATAGTAGTCTAACGTTTCATTTAAAACGTCAAAGGATGATTCGTTTTCCGAGAAAAACCTTATAAATAAAGTTCTTCCTCAGTAAAAAAAATTTTAATTTCTCTTTCTGCACTTATCAAACTATCAGAACCATGAATGATATTTTTTCTAATATTTAACGCGAAATCTCCACGAATCGTACCTGCGGCTGCGTCAATCGGATTGGTTGAACCCATCATAATTCTTGAAACTTTGATGGCATTTTCTCCTGCTATTACCATAGCAATAAGAGGACTCAAGGTAATAAATTCGACTAATTCTTGAAAAAAAGGTTTATCAGTGTGTTCATAATAATGTGCTTCAGCTTGCTTTCTGGTTAATTGCACCATCTTTATTGCAGCAATTTTAAAACCACGTTTTTCAAAGCGATCAATAATTTGCCCACATACGCCTCTAGCAACAGCATCAGGCTTTAATAGGAGTAAGGTTTTTTCCATGAGTATCACCTCTTTAATTTCTTAACGATAGTGCAATGATTCGTTATAATAATTAAGAGCAGATTGCCTAATGTTTTTGATTTCCTCTTCGGTTACTTTTCGGATCACTTTTCCTGGCGCTCCCATCACCAAAGAATTGGGAGGGATTTTCTTATGTTCAGTGATGAGACACCCTGCACCGATAATACAATTTTCTCCGATTTCTGTATAACTTAATATCGTAGATCCCATACCTATAAGACAATTACTGCCTATATGACAAGCATGTAAAATAACGCCATGACCAACAGTAACATAATCTTCAATAATCGTTTCATAGTCATGCATTGCATGAATCGTGGAGTTATCCTGTATATTCGTAAAGCTGCCAATGCTGATAGGATGAACATCACCGCGTATTACAGTATTAAACCAGATACTGGCATGAGAGGAAATTGTAACATCACCTATAATATATACGCCACCAGCCAAAAATACATTATCATTAATTTGAGGAATAGTTCCTTTATAAGGAATTATATTGCGCTCTACCATTTAATTCACCAACTTATCATATGTAGTAGCATCTAGTTTCTTTATAATTGCCATTAATAGCCTAATTGCAGACTGATAATCATCCCGATGGATAATACTGTGATGACTATGTATGTAACGTGTAGGAATGCTCAACACCAAGCTAGGTACTCCTTTTGCATGAACATGGATACGCCCAGCATCCGTCCCACCCCCTTCGGTAAATTGGAGTTGATAAGGAATTTGATTTTCATTAGCGATTTCAATAACAAAATCACGTAATTTTGTATGTGGGATCATACTAGCATCATAAATACAAATTGCAACACCTTTACCTAACTTACTCGAAGCCTGATCTTCAGAAATTCCCGGTGTATCCCCTGCAATACAAGTGTCAATTGCAAATGAGATATCCGGATTGACAACACCTGCACTAGTTGTTGCACCCCGTAAGCCAACTTCCTCTTGGACAGTTCCTACCCCATATACGGTATTTGAATGCTTTTCTAAAGCAAGTTGTTCCATAACCTCCGCCATAATAGCGCACCCAATTCGATTATCCCAGGCTTTGGCCATCAAAAGTTTTTCATTTGCCATAACAGTAAATTCGCTATATGGAACAATCGCATCACCAGGACGAATTCCAAATTTAACTTTTGCTTCTTCTTCACTACTAGCCCCAACATCAATATACATCTCGTGTTTTTGTACAACCTTCTTGCGATCTTCTGGAGTCAGAATGTGAGGAGGCTTACTACCAATGACACCAGGAATATCGCCTTTGGCAGATAATAATGTAACTTTCTGCCCTAGCATGACTTGCTCCCACCAACCGCCTAGAGTAACAAATTTAATAAAGCCTTCTTTAGTAATATGTTTTACCATAAATCCAATTTCATCCATATGGCTGGCTATCATAATTTTAGGCCCCTGTTGTTGACCTTCTTTTTCAAAGATGATACTGCCTAACTTATCATAGGAGACCATTACATAATTATTGATTTTCTCTAACAGTAAATCCTTTACACGATGCTCAAATCCTGATACTCCAGGAACCTCCGATATTTTCTTTAACCATATTAATGTCTTATCCACAATATCCTCCTTTATTTTATTAATGATTACATCATAATATCTTCTATTGCAATACATACACCCCAAAATGAAAACAGGTTTCTTCTGGTATTGTTTTCTATTTCTCATAATAAAATTCCTCTTTTACCTGCTTTAATTCGTAAAAGAGCTAATAAAGTATTTACAAAGTGCCATACTTCATTCTAAATCATAAAAAGGTTATCTTAACGATAAGATAACCTAGAGAAAATTTCTATTCTTATATTAATTCCATAGTTAAATATGATGATTATCCACATTAAAACATTGATAGGACTTTAAATTACGGATTGCTACTAATGCCTTTCCAATAAGGTGACCAACCTCTCCAATGTTATTCTCTAACCCACAAATTTTTTCGCAATTTTCCAATAGGTCATTTTTATAAATTACATAATTAGGTATCCTCTCTTCTTTCGTAATGGCTTCTATGCGATTAAGTATGGCAATAATCGTAGAATAACACAACAGCCTTTCCACATTATTCTCATTTTTAAGATTACGTACTAATACCTCAATTTGCTCTAAAGCATTTTTAATTATCATATGCTACTCTCTCTTTCTCTCTAAATTATATGTAAAAAATTCGTCTAGAATTTATAAACTCCTGCATTTTTATCTAATGTTCCTTTCCTTTAACTAAGATTATTCGTTCGCTTATCACCTACTCTGTCTAGTAAGCATACAATGTAGTAAGTCACAAGACTACGCATGAAAAAAGGAGGAATAATTATGGGCTTTGGGTTTGGAGGTAATGGCAACGGCTGTGGTGGTAATTGGTGTATTATTATCATCATCATCATTTTGTTGTTTTTCTGCTGTTCATCTGATGATTTTTCCTCTTGCTGATATTTCTAAATTACTTTAGAAAATCTGATTATACAATAAAAGGTACTTTATGCAAAGCATAAAGTACCTTTTATTGTAAACCATCTTTATTGTTTCTTAATTATGTCGATAATTTCTTCTAGATTACTTTTGCTAAATTGATATTTAGCACTACAAAAAGGACAACAAACCTCAGCTTCTCCATCTTCAACTAAAATATCATTGATCTCTTCTACGCCAAGACTAATTAACACTTTCTGTACCTTTTTCAATGAACAAGTGCATTTAAATTCCAAAGGAACTTCTTCATAAATGGTAACTGATAAGCCAGCAAAGATTCTATTTATGATACCAGCTGCATCTAATCCCTCGCTTATTAATTGGGAAATTGGTGGTAATAAAGCTATATTTTTTTCAATTTCACTTAAAACCTCATCATCAGCATTGGGTAACGCTTGTACCATAAATCCTCCAGCAGCAGTAACAGTCATATCCGGTTGCACTAAAACACCTAACGCTACTGTTGATGGAGTTTGCTCTGAAATATATAAATAATTCGTAATATCTTCGGCTATTTCACCACTCACTAATTCTGCACTACCTGTAAAAGGCTGCTTTAAGCCTGTAAATCGAGTAACAAATATCTGTCCTTTGCCAACCGCATGACCAACATCTAATTTCCCCTCTCGCAAGGGTAAGTGAACATGCGGATTTTTAACATATCCACGAACGTTTCCATTAGCATGAGTATCAGCAACAATCTCACCTAAAGGACCATCTCCACTAATTTTTATTGTAATGCTCTCATTAGTTTTAAGATTTGCAGCTAATAATAGAGCTCCAGTCATAGTTCGTCCTAAAGCGGCAGCTGCTATCGGATAACAATCATGGCGTTTTCTAGCCTCTTCTACTAGGGTTGTAGTCACTGCAGCAAAAGCCCGAACTCCCCCCACTATAGTTGCTCTTGTAATATGGTCTCCCATGATGCCCTCCCTTTATAATATTTCTGACATTAGCACTTGCCCACTCACAGCATCTAAGACCTCAATAGTATCTCCTATTAACCTAGCAAATGTACCAAGTCCATCAGCTCTCTTGGACATTGCTGGCGATCCCGGATTTAAATACACAATATTATTATTCTTTTCCAATGCTGCTACATGAGTATGCCCTGTAATAAATAAATTCGCTTTAAACTTGTTCGCCATTTCCTTCTTAGCATCCTCTGTAAGATTATGTCCATGCGTAACAATAATATGTAAATTATCTATTACCGTATAAGCGTAGGGTGACTGTATGGGCATAGTTAATACCATGCTATCTACCTCAGCATCGCAATTACCACACGCTGCGATGATGGGAATTGGACAATTATTCAGTACATTTGCTAATTGTTTAGGATTATATTCTGCAGGAATATCATTTCGTGGACCATGATATAGTATATCTCCAGCATGAATAATAAAATCACACTGTGTAAAATATTTATCATAAATTGTTTCCCATGTTTTTGCACAACCATGAGTATCACTAATAATACCAATATTCATGTAATCTCACCATTTCCCTGGAAATATTTTACTTTTATTATATTTGTCGTAATAAATTAGCCATTTCAATAGCAGTTACTGCAGATTCAAAGCCTTTATTTCCTGCTTTTGTACCTGCTCTTTCTATTGCTTGTTCAATGCTTTCTGTAGTAAGAACACCAAAGATAGTAGGAATGCCTGTAGCCATACCTACATGAGCCACTCCTTTGGATACTTCTGCACATACATAATCATAATGACTAGTACTACCTCTTATAACTGTACCTAAGCATATCACAGCTTGATAATTATTGCTGTTGGCCATTTTCTGTGCTACTAAAGGTATTTCAAATGCACCAGGTACCCAAACAACCTCGATATCTTCTTCCCTTACACCATGTCTTTTAAGACCATCTAATGCTCCATCTAACAGCTTACTGTTTATAAACTCATTGAATCTCGCCACTACAACACCAATTTTTAATCCTTCGGATACTAATTGCCCTTCAATAAATTTTATCATCTTCTTATTCCTCCCCATATTGTTTAAGTAAATGCCCTAATTTTATTTTTTTAACTGATAAGTAACGTTGATTAAATTTATTCGCTTTAATTTCCACAGGTACTCTTTCCGAAATCGTTAATCCGTAACCTTCTAAACCAGCTCTTTTTTTAGGATTATTTGTAAGCAGTTTGATACTTGATAAGCCCAAATCAACTAATATCTGAGCTCCAATCCCATAATCCCTGAGGTCAGGTGCAAATCCTAATATTTCATTTGCTTCTACTGTATCCTTGCCCTGATCCTGCAATGCATAAGCACGAATTTTATTGGCAAGACCAATTCCACGACCTTCTTGGCGCATATAAACTAAGACTCCTGCTTCTTCCTGGCTAATACGTTTTAATGCATTATCTAATTGTTCACCACAATCACAACGCATTGATCCTAATACATCACCCGTTAAGCATTCTGAATGTATGCGTACTAGTACATTTTCTTTACCTGCCACTTCACCTTTCACTAAGGCAACATGACATTGATTATCTAATTTACTCTCATAAGCTATTAATTGAAAATCACCATATTTAGTTGGCATTTTTGTTTCTGCACTGCGTATGATAAATGATTCATTCGCCTTCCGATATTTAATTAATTCTGCAATAGAAATGATCTTCAGATTATGTCTTGCAACAAATTCCAGTAGGTCGGGAACTCTAGCCATTCTGCCATCCTCATTCATAATTTCACATATTACGCCTGCTGGGTAACATCCGGCTAACTTTGGCAAGTCAACTGCAGCCTCCGTATGCCCTGCACGTCTTAAGACTCCACCTTCTACATACCGCAATGGGAAAATATGACCTGGTCTTCTAAAGTGTTCTGGGAGAGCATTAGGGTCTAACATGGCCTTAATCGTTTCTGCTCTCTCATGGGCTGAAATACCTGTTGTCACAGTATGTGCATCAACTGATACGGTAAAAGCAGTACAATTGGGATCCGTATTATCACATACCATTGCACCAATACCCAGTTCGTCCAATTTAGAACCAATAACTGGCATACAAATAAGACCACGTCCATGAGTCGCCATAAAATTAATAGCCTCAGGAGTCACTTTATCCGCAGCCATTAATAAGTCTCCCTCATTTTCTCTATCATCATCATCAACTACCACGATGATCTTGCCATTTTTAATGTCTTCAATTGCTTCTTCAATCGTATTAAAATTCATGTTCATTCCTCCAATTTATAGTGTAAACCCATTTTTTTCCAAAAAATTCATGTTAATAGCAGAAGTTTTAGATTGTTGCCGAGGTGATTCTAAACTTAGCAGTTTCTCTACATATTTTCCAATAACATCCGCTTCAAGATTTACAACATCCCCGGTTTTCTTAAATCCTAATGTAGTGACAGAGGCACTGTGAGGTATTAATGATACAGTAAACCAATCTTGTCCATAATCTACGATAGTGAGACTGATACCATCAATTGCAATAGAACCTTTTTTTACAATATAGCGCATGACCTCGAAACCGGCCTCTATTTTAACAATTACCGCATTGTCATTATTATCTTTAGCTCGAATGATTCCAATACCATCAATATGCCCACTTACAATATGGCCTCCAAAGCGATCACCAATACTAAGCGTTCTCTCAAGATTGACCCTAGAACCAATTTGTAAATTTGCCAGAGCTGTACTATCTACTGTTTCTGGCATAACATCCGCTGTAAAGTTATTCGCATCATATTCAACTACTGTTAGACAAGTTCCATTAACAGCAATACTATCACCTAATTTAACATCTTGTAAGACTTTCTTTGCCTCTACCGTTAAACGCACCGATTTTACACCACGTGCAATGGCTTTGACTTTACCTAATTCTTCCACAAGTCCGGTAAACATCTCGTCCCTCCCGGTTACGCAGATATGCGCTAATTAAAATATCTTGTCCAATTGCCTCCATATGTATATCTTCAAAACCTTTGGCGTCGTTTACATCGGCTATACCTTTGCCGCCAACTGGGCCTGGAGCATCTACGCCGCCAATTATTTTAGGAGCAATAAACCAATTGATTTTATCAACCAAATTATCTTCTAAAACGGAAGCATTGATGGCAGCTCCACCCTCAATCAAAATACTCGTAATTTGCTGCTCACCTAATATCTTAAATAAATGAGATAAATTTACACCAGCGGTCGTTTTCTCACACTCGATTACTTCTACACCACAAGCTCTGAGGGCATCAATTCTTTCTTGAGGTGCTTTATCGGTAACAGCAATCATCGTTCTCGCTAATCCATCCGTAACGACATTAGAATGAATTGGTGTACGTGCCATACTGTCAACAACCACACGAATCGGATTTTTCCCCGGATACGCCAGACGAGTAGTTAAAGTGGGGTTATCAGCGAGCACTGTACCAATCCCGACTAAGATAGCATCATAAGTATCCCGCAATTGATGAACATAAATTCTTGATTCTGCTCCTGTAATCCACTTAGAATGCCCTGTATAAGAAGCAATTTTTCCATCTAAAGACATAGCACTTTTCAAAAGTACAAAGGGCTTTTTCGTAGAAATCCATTTAATAAATACTTCGTTTAGCTTTGCTGCTTCCTTTGCCAAAACACCATCTACTATTTCAATTCCGGCCTCACGCAGCTTAGAAATACCTTGCCCGGCTACTAAGGGGTTAGGATCTGTCATGGCAATGATTACTTTTTTAATACCAGCTGCAATTAAAGCTTCCACACATGGTCCTGTTCTGCCATGATGAGAGCAAGGCTCTAATGTAACATAGATACTGGCATTATAGGCTAAATCTCCAGCTTGCTGCAATGCATTAATTTCAGCATGAGGCGTACCAGCCTTTCTATGCCATCCTTCGCCAACCACTCGTCCATCACGAACAATCACCGCTCCAACCATAGGATTTGGACTGGTACGACCTTTCGCATACTGAGCTAAAGCTAATGCCTGCCCCATATACTTTTCATCCATAATTATTGACCCTCCAAAAAAATTAAGCTGTTAAAAAAGTTTGAAAAAACTTTTTAACAGCCTCATAGAACATTAGAAGAATGCAACATTGATTAAGCCTTATATAAGACTTAAATCATCACCTTTTTCCATCCAGACTATACTGTCGGCTCCGGAATTCCACCGGATCAGCCATACGGCTCGCGGGCTAATCACCGCCGGTAAGGAGTTAAAAGATCGCTCTTTTTCACCTTGCCCCAAAGGCTTACTTATTCAATTACTGTATATGTTACCAGCATTAAGGGAAATAATCAAGCCCCTCTAATTTCACAAATCGCTTTTTTTATGTCATCTGCCTGATATATCGCAGAACCTGCTACTAAAATATTGGCACCTGCAGCTACAACTTCTCTAGCCGTTACTGGATTTATGCCTCCATCAACTTGTATATCGACCTTCAGATTACGTTCATCAATCATTTTTTTTAGTTTCACTATTTTATGAATCATACTGGGGATAAATTTTTGACCGCCAAATCCCGGATTTACAGTCATTAATAAGACCATATCCACTTCTCCAAGTACTTCTTCAATTGAGGATAGCGGTGTTGCCGGATTAAGGGACACTCCCGTTTTTAGCCCTAGTTCTCGAACACATTGCAAGATTCGATGCAAGTGTGGAGCTGTTTCAACATGGATTGTTAAAAGATCCGCTCCTGCTTTAGCAAAGGGTTCAATGAAATCTTGAGGATTGTTAACCATTAAATGTACATCAAATAACAATGTAGTAACCTTACGAATCGCGGCTACAACAGGTGGCCCAAAAGTAAGATTCGGCACAAAATGACCATCCATTATGTCGATGTGCAACATATCAGCACCTGCTGCCTCTACTAGTTTTATATCTTCAGCTAACTTCGAGAAATCGGCTGAAAGAATCGATGGTGAAATTTTAATCATACTATTTAAAATCCTTTCTTCTTATCTTGAATCTCTGCCAATATTTCAGTATAGGAATGATAGCGTTGCTCCTGAATACGCCCCTCTATCACTAACTGCTTTACAGCACACTGAGGCTCTTTTAAATGCAGGCAAGTATTAAATTTACATTCATGCACCACGGCTGCAATTTCAGGAAAATAATACATCAGTTCAT
>CAMKSY010000127.1 GCA_946415545.1 uncultured Pelosinus sp.
CCCCTGGATACCAGACTTTCAGCATCATTATCTTCCTCAACTTTTCTCAGATACTGAAATTAAAAAACGTAATACCCTATTCCAAAAAATTGCTGATCATTCACCTTTAGTACTATTTACCAGTAATGATGCAAAAAAAGATTTCCTACAAATTTATCCCGCTTCTCCTGCTGAAACTCTCGTGTTGCCCTTTCCTGTGCACCCAAAGGATGAATGGTACACAGGCGATCCACAAGAAATTCAAAAAAAATATAATGTGCCTGATAACTTTATATTATGCTCTAATCAATTTTGGATGCATAAAAATCATGCCGTCTTATTCAAGGCATTGGCAATTTTACGAAGTCAGGGGCAAGATGTTCATCTGGTGTGCACTGGATCAACAACCGACTATCGCAACCCTAATTATTTCAACAAGTTGCAAGAATATATCCAGGCACTTAATATTAAAGACCGTATTCATATCCTTGGTCTTATCCCCCGTCAAGATCAAATGCAGCTCATGCGTCGCAGCTTATTTGTCGTGCAGCCCTCCTTATTTGAAGGCTTGAGTCTAATTATTCAAGAGTGCCAATTATTAGGGAAGCCCATTATCCTATCGGATTTAGCCATACACCAAGAAGAATCGTATGGCACCTACTTTTCACGTTCAGATGCGCAGGATCTAGCAAGTAAAATATCCGATTTGCTGCCGATAACCTCCTCAGGTCCCGACCTCATAAAAGAAATGGAGGCCAAAACGGAATATAATGCTAAAATTAATCGCTTTAATCTAGAATTCTTCCAGTTTATCCTAGCGGCTAAAGAAATTTATCGTTCATCGTTACAATATCCAAACATCTCTCATCCCTTGAAGGCTGATAAGATAACCATTGCCACCTCTCTGGCGCCAAATAAAGATATCTTGATACAACAAAGAGCGATTGAAAGTTGGATTGTTTCTGGCTTTCATGTAGTATCTATCAATTCTCCAACTGAGATTAATATGATTCAGCCTCATTTTCCCACTATTGAATTTATTGCAGCCAAAAGAGATGCCAGAGAAACGTATGGCAAGCCCTATATCTATATCGATGATATATTAGCTTATTTCTCTGCAACAAAGAATCGAATTTGCGGCATAGTCAATTCAGATATCCATTTCTTAAAAAAAGATCTTCCAGCATTTATGTCCATAGAAGCCATCAACTCATTAGTTTTTGGACCACGTCTCGATGTTGAATCTTTTTCTACAATCAGCACAGGAAAATTCTACAAAGGATTCGATTACTTCTTTTTCGATCAAAATCTTATCAGGCATTACCCTCCATCAAAATTTTGTATCGGTCTGCCTTGGTGGGATTATTGGCTCCCTTTAATTCCCCTTTTCTCTAAATTACCGGTAAAAAAAGTAACAACTCCTATTTGCTATCATATTATACATCCTAGCAACTATTCCATTGCGTCTTGGAAATCTCTTGCCTTGGAAATGATACAGCATTTTTCTCTGCCACCACAAGCAGACGAGATTTATCTTGGTTATATGAATAATTATATCCTCGATCTAATCGAAAAAACTTCAACTAGTATTGAATATACATTGAATTAATATATATTGGTGGGATGCGTATGAAGAAAGCCCTAATTACAGGTATTAGCGGTCAAGATGGCTCCTATTTAGCACAGCTCTTACTGGCAAAAGGTTATCAGGTACATGGTGTAATTCGACAATCCAGTATGGAAAACAATCAAAAACTCCTTCATCTAAAGGAAATCGCAGACCAGCTTACCTTGCACATCTGTTCCTTGAATAATCATTTATCCATCTATAAATTAATCGATGCAGTAAGACCAGACGAATGTTATCACCTTGCAGCGGCCAGCTTTGTAAGTTATTCTTTCGAAGACGAAGCGTCCATCCTTGCAACAAATTTAAATCCAACACATTATTTTCTTTCCAGCATAAAAGAACTGGTGCCTCACTGCCGATTTTATTTTGCTGGCTCTAGTGAAATTTTTGGTAATGCTGAACTATCACCTCAATTAGAAAGTACTCGCTTTAATCCTCGGTCGATCTATGGAATATCGAAATTAGCCAGCCACTACGTCGTAAAAAATTATCGAGAGCATCATGGCTTATACGCCTGTACAGGATTCTGTTATAACCATGAATCCCCACGTCGCAATCCTGCTTTTGTATCACGAAAAATTACATCAGCCGCGGCGAAAATCCACTTAAAACTAGAAGATCAAATTCAACTGGGAAATGTTGACGCTATTCGCGATTGGGGCTATGCTCCTGAATATGTCGAGGCGATGTGGATGATGCTTAATAATCCTTTTGGAGCAAAAGATTATATTATTGCCACCGGCATTGCTCATACCGTTCGTGATCTCTTAGCAATTGCATTTTCATTAGTAGGTCTTGATTATAGAAACTATCTCGAAATTAATAGTAATTTTTTCAGACCAAGCGAACAGGTTCCTTTGCTGGGTGATGCCTCTAAAATCCACCAAGATTTAGGATGGAAACCAAAGATTATGTTAGAAGAAATCGTGAAAGAAATGGTCTTTCACGATCTCAATCTCTTTAAGTCGTAATATGAAAGAATCCCTGCTTCCTAAGCAGGGATTCTTTCATATTACGATCTTTTCAAAAATGCATCTATGGCCTCAGGCATAGCAATAAAGGAATTTCCTAACATATCTGGATCGATAGTAAAGCTGGCAGGCAAATTTGCTATTAATGGACCACCAGCTGCCATTAGAGAAATTACAGGCAATGCAGTCTTGGGTGTCCCCCAGCTGCCTGTTTGCAAGATACACTCATAAGATGCTTCTACGATAGGATCAAAACCACCATTAGAATTTAGAGCAGGAACAAAGCAGAATTTCTTTCCTTTTTCCTCTAATTTCTTTTGCAGATAATGCAGGCTTCCAGGAAGTCCATGAATAATAAAACTATGGAAAGAGTCTATCACTTGGTCTAAGAAAATAGGATTCACGCAATAAGAACAAAAGTGCCACAAATCGCTGTAATCTAAATCTCGATTCACATTGCTTACAATCTTTCGCTTTAAACGATCCTTATGTTTTTTTACAAAATTACATAGAGATGCAACCAGTTGGTCATGATTGGAATAATCAGGGACTTTATCATGGATGATTTGGAAACTATACTTATAGTCTTTATATTCCCAGTCATCAGTAATCTGACGATAGTTTTCACATACTGCTGCCCGAAAAATGGGAATCCCTAAATAGGAAGAAATTTGTTGTATTGCTTTTACATGTTCTTCCACTGAAAGGCTAAGACCATGAACAACGTTCCCCACCGGGAGCAATTGATGATTTCTTGAATATTTTTGCCAGCGATATACCACATAATCACTTAGTGGGTTTCGGCTGAATTTTTTGCTCATAACCGGAAAAGCACCTGCACCACCAACAGCAAATTCTCCGTGATCATCTAAAAGCAATAAACTGGCTTCTTTTATTTTCTGTATGCAATTTAAATAATAAGAATAGCGTTCATCAAAATCACGACAAATAAAATAATCGCAAAATACCAGATCATGATAAATAATAGGCGCTGGCGGCATACAAACATGTGCGAATTCCACTGGCATTCCGACTTCTCTTTCAATCCTTTCCATATCTTGAGGTGTAAATTGCCCTATTACAGAATAATCCATAACAGAAACGATTGAAATAACTTCCTTCATCTGTGAATGCAAAGTATTATTTTGTTCCTTATTTTTCTCACATACTTGAATAACATCTTGTAAGCTCATATCTCCTGAAATACTGATATGGTGCTCCTGCGCTATGGAATTTAAAATAATAATACCCAATGAATCTAACGTTCTTGAAATAGGAGTATCAAAGGATGAACCATGGAAGTATCGCGTTATTTCATGTTTAATATCCGCTATCATACCATTCTTTCTATCACGTTCCTGCCAGCTCTGATATTTTATAAAATCTTCCAAAGTTTTCTTACGATTAATCTTGCCAGACGATGTCTTCGTTACAAATTCTTCTGGAACAAAATGAAATTCAAAATTGCCCATGGGCAATGCGTGACTCAATTGGTTTGCCAGTTCTTTATATTGCCGGATATCGGTTATATCCTCCCGTTCTAATAGAACTAGAAGAGTTTGCGTACCCGTTCTAGCATCATCTTTGGCTAAACATACACCGCGCCCTTGCCACTCTGGTACAACATGAGCTAAGATCGAATCCATTTCATTTAGCATAAACTTTTGCCCCGCTTGAATCATAACGTCATGTTTACGCCCTTCAATGAACAGTTCATTTTCCTCAATAAACCCAATATCACCTGTAGGGATATATCCCTCGTTGTCGGTTATTGGAATTTGATCTAAATAAGCTTGTATCGAATAATTGCTTTTAGCATATACTTCATTGCCGATAATTTTAACAACCGTTCCTGGAATAATTTTTCCACAGCTTGTTACTTCTCTGCCCTCTTTTTCATAAGTCTTAATACCATTGCTCTGGGATATTGCCATAATGGTTTCAGCAAAACCATAAACAACAGAAATGGATTCCAAGGTTGTATTAGTATGCTGAGAAAAGCGAATCATCGTTTCTTTTTTAACAGGCTCTCCTCCTGAAACCCAGCGCCTCATTGTTGTTATAGGTCTGACTATTGGCTCTTTTGCCATAACTTCAAATCCAAAATTAGGCATAAAGCAAAGTGTACCGCCATAATCGACAATGGTTTTAAATAAAATGGACCGGTTACTGACCCAAACCATCGGATCAATTAAAACCAGTTTGATTCCTAAAAAAATAGGCATGCTAAAACATGCAATAAATCCCATATCATGGTACAAAGGAAGCCAGGAAACAATGCAATCAGTTTTCTTCATCTCCATAATATGATTATAGCTTTGAATATACTGATATAGTTGCTGGAAAGTAAATCTCATGCCTTTTCTCATACCAGTAGTTCCTGATGACAGTTGAATAAAGGCACCGTTAATGATTTCATCGCAGCTGGAATCAGCCTCCAGGATTTTGCCCTCAAAGAAAGAAGTCTTTACAACTTTTTCAATTTCTAAATCCCGAATGCCTTCTTCGCATATAACCCCTTGGATATTTGCGGAAGATATAGTATGACTAATTGAATTATGCCAGTAAATTAAGCTTTGCTTTTTAGTTGGATATTGAATAATCAGCGGTTCTTTACCGGCGTCTAATACTGCGAACCAGTGTAATATTAATTCTCTTGAAGTTTTAAAGATCAGCCCAATGTATTTTTCATTGGGAAATTCTTGTGATATTTTATTACTCAGCCATCGGATCTGTCTACCGCATTCCGAAAAAATAACCGTTTCACTCTTATTCTCATCTACAATCGTAATATCAGGAATATTTTTTACTATTAGTTTTATGTTTCCTGATTGATTTTCATCATCATATAGAAGTGTTACTTCCGAACTCACTTTCTTAAGCACCTCTCTTTTGCCGTGTGGAAATTCTTACTCTGAGCCAACAAGCTTAAGTCAATTGAAATACAAATCATATATTTCTTGCCATTGACAAGTAGAATAATCAAATACGATCGGGTTTGTACATTCTTCAGGAGATTTTTCCAAAAAATATCTCATAAAGCTTTTAGCCGAACCTTGAAAATGAAGAGCCTTAAACCTAATAAATCGATCAAGGGCTAGGTTTTTACAGAAAACACCTTTGTTTGTATAATAGATCTTTTTCCGCCCATGCCACTCTTCATATTCATCAATCAGATTTACATTCAGGTCAAATACAGCATTATCGCGAATCGTTGATAAATCATATATTTTTTCTGGATTTGTATTATTGCAATATAAATTAACAAACACCATGTCACAGATACCCCCATGAGGGATCGTGGCTATGATGGATTGATACATATTTTCAAGTTGTCTTCTTAGCTCTTCTTGCGTATAACAGCTGGTTATAAATGAACAAAAGGCATCTAAGGCGGCTACATTATTAATAAAAGAGATCCCCGCCGAAATTCCTCCGCAAAAACCGAAATCGAAGCCAGCAATATCTTCTTTTTCTATATCATCATATAACATGACATCCGAATCCTGGTAGTAACACTGCTCAATATTATGATTCTTCATAAAATCCCGTAAGATAAACCATCTTTGTATACAAAATAATTCATAGTCATGAGGATTGAAGTTCATATGCTTATAGACTTTCGCGAAATCTTCCATAGATCTGCTCTCATTCATATGAAAATGCTTAATAAAAGGATATTTATTATTACTTTCATCACCAATTAAAATAATATCCTTTCCCTTATTTGATCGTTTTGCCTGAAGTAAACTATACTGCAAATAATCACTATCGCCATAATGTATAAAAACAATTGGAATCGACATGTAGTCCTCCTTTTGTTAGATTTACGAATCACAGCAGCACTCCAGTACCTCATCTGATTGATACCTTGCTACTTTAGCATTCCTTTCCTACCCGGATCTACTTTCGTCACCTTGCAGGAAATATTCTCACTACATTATCAATAATATCAACGCGATAAGGTACTAGATTTTGCTATTCGCTAGGCTGTTCAGATACCATTGATAGGTGTTGGCTATGCCATCTTCTAATTTTATTTTTGGCTGCCAGCCTAGATTTGTTATTTTTGCTACATCCAGTAATTTACGAGGGGTTCCATCGGGCATTGAAGAGTTATATATTATTTTCCCGGAATATCCTACAACGTCTCTAACCAATGCTGCTAATTCTTGAATCGAGATATCTTTACCAACTCCTATATTGACCGGTTGATGATCTTCATACGTCTCCATTAAAAATAAGCATGCATCAGCTAAATCATCTACATGTAAAAATTCTCGCCGAGGCCTGCCTGTGCCCCATATTTCAACCGATGGAAAATCATAGATTTTTGCTTCATGGAATTTTCGGATCAGTGCAGGCAAAACATGTGATGATGCTAAATCAAAATTATCATTGGGGCCATATAAGTTAGTCGGCATGACAGATATAAATTTTGTCTCATATTGTCTATTGTACGCTTGACACATTTGTATTCCCGTAATTTTAGCAACTGCGTAAGCAGCATTTGTAGGCTCTAATTCGCCCGTTAGCAAATACTCTTCTTTTATGGGCTGAGGAGCTAATTTAGGGTAAATACAAGAACTACCTAAAAATAGTAATTTCTTCACCTTATACTTGTAGGCAGCATGAATAATATTGGATTGAATCATAATATTTTCGTAGATGAAATTAGCAGGATAGGTTTGATTCTCAAGTATTCCCCCTACCTTTGCGGCTGCCAGAAATACGTATTCCGGTTCCTTTGCAGCAAAAAATTTCATAACGTCAGACTGATTACACAAATCTAATTCTTGGCTGGTACGACATATGATATCGGTATCTGAATCGCGGGTCATTTTACGTAATATGGCAGAACCCACTAACCCTCGATGTCCAGCGATATAAACTTTGGCATGTTGATCCATAGCCGGCCTCCATCATTGATATCCTCAGCAGCACTCTTCTACTCCTTGCTGCTTCGTATACTCTCAGCGCTAAATCCGTGTTCCTTGCATAATAATTCCCGCTCAACCAGTTTGATATCCTGATATACCATTTGATGTACCAGTTCATTCAAGCTAACTTCTGGCTGCCATTTGAGCTTTTCTCTTGCTTTTGTAGCATCGCCAAGCAGAAGATCAACCTCTGTTGGCCGAAAATAACGCGCATCTACTTCGATTACCGTTTCACCGTTAGCACAATTTATCCCCTTTTCTTCGACTCCTGCTCCTTGCCATTTAATACGTATTCCAATATTTTCAAAAGCTAATTCTACAAATTCTCGTACTGAATGTGTCTCTCCCGTAGCAATGATATAATCCTCTGGTTTATCCTGCTGCAGCATAAGCCACATCGCTTTTACATAATCACCAGCAAATCCCCAATCTCTTTTCGCATCTAAGTTGCCTAAATATAGTATGTTGCCTACTCCTAGTTTATGATGGGCTACGGCTCTCGTAATTTTGCGTGTAACAAAAGTTTCGCCACGAATCGGTGATTCATGATTAAATAAAATTCCATTACAAGCAAACATGTTATACGCTTCCCGATAATTAACAACAATCCAATAGGCATATAATTTGGCCGCAGCATATGGACTCCGAGGATAAAAAGGAGTCGTTTCTTTCTGAGGAGTCTCCTGAACTTTTCCAAATAATTCACTGGTAGCTGCTTGATAAAACTTAACTTTATCAGTCATATTTAATATGCGTAATGCTTCTAATAACCTTAGGGTTCCCAAGGCATCAGCGTTTGCAGTATACTCCGGCGTATCAAAAGAAACCTGAACATGACTCTGGGCTGCTAAATTATATATTTCATCGGGTTGTACTTCCTGAATAATTCGAATTAAATTGGTGGCATCTGTCATATCGCCATAATGTAAGAAGAATTTGACTTGTTTTTCATGAAAATCCTGGTAGAGATGATTAATTCGAGCTGTATTTATTAAAGAACTACGTCGTTTTATACCATGGACAACATAACCTTTCTCCAGTAAAAATTCAGCCAGATAAGCACCATCCTGGCCTGTTATTCCTGTAATCAATGCTACTTTTTCCATCACATTTTATCCTCTCCGCTGTCGTCGTTTTTTCTTTCTCACCAGCTCTTCCTTTACTTCTACTGTTTGCAGCATATCAATCTGATTTGAATCTGGTAAATCACTGTCACAAGGCTCAGCATCTAGGATTCTAGGGCTTACCTCTTTTATCTGATATGCTTCTTGTAAATGTTCTATTTCGGTTTTTATAAGTGCAATTTCTTTAAGGAAAAAATCTTCTTGTTTCTGATTGTTAATGCCACTTACATTTATTTCTTCGAGTACATTTTGTATGTGCTGCATACAATTTATCAGTTGGATTTGACACTCTTCAATCTTTTGGTTCCATTCTTTAGCTAAGGCTAAATCCTGTTCTTTATGATATTCCTGATACTGGTGCATCTCATTTAATTCTTCTTTTATCAAAGATATTTCCTTATGTATTAAGTGATCCCTATTTTGTAATTGTTCTGCTAATAGCTGAAAATAAGTAGTAAATTCTCCAATAATACTTTGCCTCATCTCCCACATCTCAGCTAACATTTTACTCTCATGTTCTACAAGTCTTTTTTGCCATTCTGTTTCAGAAAGGCGCAGCGCTTTTTCTTGGTTTACTTGTGCTTGAATAAAAACCGCAAATTCATTTCTGAATAAGGCGATTTGCTGATTCATCATATTCTCAATAGCTGTAATCTGATCTAAAACCGTTGTACATACAGGAGGATTTTCCCCTGCACTTACCGTTTCTGCAACAGTAGTTGGTTGACTCTCGCCCGGAGTACTTTCCCATACGTCCATTTTCCCTCTGCGTAGCGCCCATTTAAGCTGCTGTATATCGAATGAGTGCATAGGCTCACCATTAGTCATAATCACAAATATCAACTCCTTTGTACTTAATTGATGTCCCGTAAACTTTTGCATCTAGCAATAAGACTTTGCCAAATATGTATTATAATATATGTTATCATCATAACTTTGGTGAGGGTCTATATAAGAAAAGATAATTAGAGTTAGTGATCTTAGTGCTTCCTATAATTCCCTACAAGATTAATAATTTCTGCTGTTATATAAAGAAGTTGAGCCTAAAGATCAGTCCGTAACTGATCTTTAGGCTCAACTTCTTTTTTTTTTAGCATCGTATTGTTATTCTCTTATTTGTCCATCACCAGAAATAATATACTTGCAGCTAGTGAGCTCTGGTAAACCCATAGGCCCACGGGCATGTAATTTCTGTGTACTAATACCTATTTCAGCACCAAAACCAAATTCAAATCCATCGGTGAAACGAGTTGAAGCATTAACATATACAGCTGCTGCATCTACTTCATGCTGAAAGCGCTTGGCGTTTTCAATGTTCTTCGTAACAATGGCTTCCGAATGGCGAGTACTGTATTGTTCAATATGTTCTATCGCTTCATCCAAATCTTTTACTACCTTTATCGATAAAATGAAGTCAGAGTATTCAGTAGCCCAATCTTCATCAGTGGCTGGCTTTATCTCTTGATGAAAGTGAATTGTTATAGGGCATCCTCTTAACTCTACACCAGCTTGTTGATATTTCTCAAGCATTTCTGGCAAAAACTGCTTTGCTATTTTCTCATGTACCAATAATGTTTCCATAGAATTGCATACACCTGGGCGGGAAACCTTAGCATTAAATGCAATAGCCGATGCCATCTTCAGATCTGCAGATTCATCAACAAAAGTATGACAAATGCCAGTACCCGTTTCAATGACAGGAACTGTGCTATTTTCTACTACAGTTTTGATCAGCCCTGCACCACCACGCGGAATAATTACATCTAGGTACTCATTGAGTTTCAGCATTTCATTTACAGCCTGTCGATCCGTAGTTTCAACTAATTGAAGGGCCCCTGCTGGAATTCCTGCTTCATAAGCAGCTTGAGC
>CAMKSY010000128.1 GCA_946415545.1 uncultured Pelosinus sp.
AACTAATGACAAGTTATGATGTGAAAAATATTATTCGCATTGGTACTTGTGGTTCCCTTCAGGAACACGTAAAGATTAAAGATGTTGTATTAGCTATGGCTGCATCTCATGATTCTAACATTAATCTGCAACGTTTTGCAGGTATGACCTATGCACCGACTGCCAGTTTTCAGCTTTTAAAAAAAGCATACGATGTTGCTGTGAGTTTAGGGATTGAAGCAAAAGTGGGGAACGTGTTAACAACCGATACGTTTTACCATGATGACCCGGAAGATTGGAAACGATGGATGAAATTCGGTGTTTTGGCAGTAGAGATGGAGACGGCGGGACTATATACCTTAGCTGCCAAACATGGTGTAAACGCCTTGACTATTGTTACAGTGAGCGATAGCTTAGTAACGGGTGAGGCAACATCGGCAGCAGAACGTCAAACCACTTTTACGCAAATGATGAAAATTGCTCTTTCAATGGTAGAATAAAAACATTGCATATTAGAGGTAGCTGTATTATACTTTAGTCAATCGAATAATAATGCTGGGGGAGCCGTTTGGCAGAGCGGGAAGAAATTCCTGACCCTTTGAACCTGATGTGGTTAGTACCAACGTAGGGAAGCTGATTTATATTTATAGCAATTGATATAAGCTTATCCTTTTGGGGGATAAGCTTTTTTATTTCTATCAGTATATGATTTGATAATAATTGAATATTTGGCTGGGGGAGCCGTTTGGCAGAGCGGGAATAAAAATTCCTGACCCTTTGAACCTGATGTGGTTAGTACCAACGTAGGGAAGCTGTTTTTATATATTTTATATAAATATTGATAAAAGCTTATCCTTTTTGGATAGGCTTTTCATTATATTGAGGAGGTGAATGGGGTGGAGGTAGTGTTAAATGGACGATCTGCGAATGTAGATCAGGAGATGAATCTGTGGGAGTTTCTGCTCTCAAAAGAACTGGATCTTGAAACAATTATCGTAGAGCATAATGAGGTAATTGTAAAAAAGCAAGAATGGAAAAACATTATTTTGCAAAATCAGGATCGTTTAGAAGTATTGAAATTTGTTGGTGGAGGTTGATTTAAATGACGGATCAGTTGATAATTGGCGGAAGAAGTTTGCAGAGTCGTTTATTTATTGGTACAGGTAAATATTCGGCAGATGCACTGATTCCTGAGGTTGTTAAAAAGTCTGGCTCAGAGGTTATTACAGTGGCGTTGCGCAGGATTGATTTTAATTCTCCTGTGGGGAATGTGATGGATCATATTCCTTCCGGCATGCAGTTATTACCTAATACTTCAGGGGCCAGAAATGCTCAAGAAGCAATACGGATCGCCCGCTTAGCAAAAGCAGCGGGGTGTGGCAACTGGATTAAAATAGAAGTGATTTCCGATAATAAATACTTGCTGCCTGATGGTTATGAAACCATTAAGGCCACTGAAGTTCTAGCAGGTGAAGGGTTCGTTGTATTACCCTATATCAGTCCGGATTTAATGGTCGCTAAGCATCTCGTTGATGTTGGTGCAGCAGCAGTTATGCCTTTGGGCGCGCCGATTGGCAGCAATCGAGGATTAAAAACCAAAGAACTCCTAAGAATTTTGATCGAGGAGATTACGCTGCCTGTAATTGTGGATGCTGGTATTGGTAAGCCTTCAGATGCCTGTGAGGCTATGGAAATGGGTGCAGCAGCATGTTTGCTAAATACTGCCATAGCTAGTGCTAACGAGCCAGGATTAATGGCGGAGGCATTTGGTATGGCTGTAGCTGCTGGACGAAAAGCGTATTTGGCAGGATTAGGCCGCTCTGAAAAATATGCTAGCTCGTCGTCACCTCTTACAGGATTTTTACATAATTGAGGAGGAGCATATGAGTTTTTATGATGAGTATTTACAGTATTCAGATGCTGATATGGAAGCAGTCTTTCAACAGACAACTTCTGCTGACATTGAAAGGATTATTGGAAAAGACAGATTGACTCCAAGAGATTTTTTAGCTTTGCTGTCACCTAAAGCAGAAGAACATTTGGAGTGGATGGCACAAAAAGCCAATGAATTGACAGTACAAAATTTTGGACGTGTCATTTTACTTTATACACCAATGTATTTGTCCGATTACTGCACTAATAAATGTACCTATTGTGGCTTTAACGTAACCAATGCCTTTACTCGTAAGCAATTGACCATGGAAGAAGTGGAGAAAGAAGCGAAAACGATTGCAGCTTCGGGGATTCAGCACATTTTAATTCTTACAGGTGATGCTCCTACGATTGCCGGTGTTCCTTACATGAAAGAGTGCGTAGCAATATTAAAACGCTATTTTTCATCCATTGCAATCGAAGTCTATGCCATGGAAGAAGAGGAATACGCTGCATTAATGGAAGCAGGTGTAGAAAGTATGACGATGTATCAGGAAACGTATAATCCCCTTCTGTATGACCGCCTTCATCTGAAAGGCCCTAAGAAGGACTATCGTTATCGTTTAGATGCACCAGAGCGAGCTTGCAGGGCTGGTATGAGAGGGGTTAATATTGGCGCTTTATTAGGCCTAGATGACTGGCGGAGGGATGGTTTCTTTACAGGACTGCATGCTAATTATTTGCAAAATAAATACCCGGGTGTTGAAGTGAGTATTTCCTTGCCTCGCATACGTCCTACTATGGGGAACTGTGAGACCGGAAATAGCGTAAATGATAAAAGCATTGTGCAATTTATGACGGCTTTTCGCTTGTTTATGCCAAGGGCGGGTATGCCTCTTTCTACCAGAGAAAATGCAGAATTCCGTAATCACGCAATTAGATTGGGTATTACCAAAATGTCTGCCGGTGTACAGACGGCTGTAGGAGGACATATCGATAGTCAAGAAAACTCAGGTCAGTTTGCTGTGTCTGACACTAGAAATGTAAAAGAAATGTCAGATGCGATCCTGGGATTGGGATATCAGCCTGTGTTTAAAGATTGGCAAGCGATATGACAAAGAAGGAAAAGGGAGAGTGAGCGGTATGAGCCGGAATAATCCTTTACCTGGTGATTTATATTGTATTACAGCAGAAGATTATTCATTAGGGCGTAGTAATATTGAGATCGTAAAAAAATGGATTGCTGCGGACATCAAAATAATTCAATATCGTGAAAAAGACAAGGATATGAAAAAAAAGTATGAAGAATGCAAAATCATACGGGAACTGACTAAAAAGGCTGGCGTTATATTCATTGTAAATGATGATATTGATTTGGCTATGATGGTACAGGCTGATGGAGTACACATTGGCCAAGATGATTTCCCCTTAGAAGCGGTGCGACAGCTCGTTGGAGATCAAATGATCATTGGTATTTCTACTCATTCGCCGGAACAAGCACAAGATGCAGTGAAATCCGGAGCTGACTACATAGGGGTTGGGCCTATTTTTAAAACCTCTACCAAGAAAAACGTGTGTGATCCAGTTGGGTTAGAGTATTTGAACTATGTAGTTGACAATATATCCATTCCTTTTGTGGCGATTGGAGGAATCAAAGAAGGCAATGTGAGCGAGGTTGTTCGTTGTGGTGCAAAATGCATTGCCATGGTAACAGAAATCACTCAGGCTCAAGATATTGGCCCAAAAATTAATAGAATCAGAGAAATAACAGGAATGGAGGAGAAAGAATAATGGCTTATACCACACAAATGGACGCGGCGAAACAAGGTATTATAACAAAAGAGATGACTGCGGTGGCTCTTAAAGAGAATATAGACGTCGCTGTATTGCTCCAATTAGTGGCTCAGGGGAAAATTGCCATACCAGCGAATAAGAATCATACTTCACTTAATCCAGCAGGCGTTGGGCAGGGATTAAGTACAAAAATCAATGTTAATTTAGGTGTGTCAGAAGATTGCTGCGATATTGAGCAGGAAATCTGTAAAGTAAAAAAGGCGATTGAATTAAAAGCAGACGCAATTATGGATTTAAGCTGTTTTGGTAAAACACGGGAATTCCGCCGCAGGTTAATTGAATTTTCACCTGCAATGATTGGTACGGTCCCTATGTATGATGCTGTTGGTTTTTTAGATAAAGAACTGAAACATATTACTGCGGAAGAATTTCTATCTGTGGTTAGGAGGCATGCAGAAGATGGCGTAGACTTTATGACCATTCATGCTGGGCTAAATCGTGAAACTGCAAAAAAAGTTAAGCAGGAAAAAAGGCTCACCAATATTGTATCCAGAGGTGGTTCGTTACTATTTGCCTGGATGGAATTAAATAATCAGGAGAATCCTTTTTATGAGTATTACGATGAAGTATTAGATATTTGCGCCGAATATGATGTTACAATTAGTCTGGGAGATGCCTGCAGACCTGGATGTACACAAGATGCAACGGATGCGTCTCAAATTCATGAATTAATCGTACTAGGAGAACTAACCAAACGAGCCTGGGAAAAAAATGTACAAGTCATTGTAGAAGGACCTGGTCATATGCCTCTAAATCAAATTACAGGTAATGTAATGCTGCAGAAGAAATTATGTCATGGTGCGCCATTTTATGTACTAGGACCCTTGGTTACGGATGTTGCACCCGGATATGATCATATTACCAGTGCCATTGGGGGAGCGATTGCTGCTGCTGCTGGTGCGGATTTCTTATGTTATGTAACACCTGCGGAACATTTGCGGCTTCCAACGATGGAAGATATGAAAGAAGGGATTATCGCCTCGCGAATTGCTGCTCATGCTGCTGATATTGCCAAGGGAGTGGCAGGAGCACAAGAGTGGGATAATCAGATGAGTCAGGCTCGAGCTGATATTGATTTTGATAAAATGATTGAGTTGTCCATTGATCCGGAAAAGTCAGGAAGATACCGTAAAGAATCTTTACCGGAACACGAAGATACTTGCACCATGTGCGGTAAAATGTGTGCCATGAAAACAATGAAAAAAATTCTAAATGGTGAAGAAGTAGATATCTAAATAAAGTAAGAAAGAGATAGACGTTCTGAACCATAAAGAAGACAAAAGGCGCTTCGTAATGTTTTTTGCGCCCTCTGTGTTATAAAAACATTCTAGGTAGATTCTATAAGAAAAAAGACAGCTTTCAGATACAATTCTGTGAGCTGTCTTTTAGTTCTTAAGGTCGAGTATCTTTATTTCGTGCTTTTTCTATTCTTCGTGTCTTCGCGGTTCAAAATGTTTTATCTTTTAAAGGACGCACAGCTTTTTTCTTACTTAATCTAAAATTACTTTCAAATGTTCTTTCAGTTCTTCGCGGCTTATTGAGCCGCGTACTGCTTTTTTTATGATGCCATCTTTGTAGAAATGCAGCGTGGGTATAGTCATTATGTTGAACTGTTGAGTTAGGCTGCGATTTTCTGCAGTATTTGTTTTGCAGAACTTCACTTTGCCTGCATAATCGGCTGCTAGTTCTTCAAAAATAGGCATAAGCCTTTTGCAGGGAATACATCGGGGGCCCCAAAAATCAAGTACTACTGGTAATTTGCTTTTAAGTACTTCTTCTTTAAAGTTCTCTTTGGTAATTTCAATAATTTCGTCCATCATTTCTTTCCTCCCTAAGTTTATATTTAAAAATGTTCTTCTATATATTTTTCCCCATGGTAGGCAGCAATGGCGCCATCGCTGACTGCAGTGACGACTTGACGCAGCAGTTTTTGCCTTACATCACCCACTGCGTAAATTCCTGGTATATTGGTACGCATAAACTCGTCTGTTTGGATATATCCTTCTTCTGTAAGTTCTATGAGGTTATTAACAAAAGAGGTATTTGGCTGATTGCCTACATAAATAAAAATACCATTGACGGGCATTTCAGTAAGCTGCTCAGTTAATAAATTTTTCAGGATAACATTTTGGACGATGTCGTCTCCTCTGATTTCATGAATTACAGTATTCCAGATGAATTCTAACTTGGGATTTGTCAGGGCTCTGTCTTGGATGATTTTCGTAGCTCTAAGGGCATCTCTGCGATGTACTAAACTGACTTTATTGGCAAATTTAGTAAGATAGCAGGCTTCTTCAACGGCAGAATTTCCCCCGCCTACGACGATGATATTGGATGATTCATAAAAAGGACCATCACAAGTGGCACAGTAGGAGACGCCACGAGTTCGATAGGTAAGCTCACCTGGGCAGTTTAATGGCTTTGGTGTAGCACCTGAAGCAATGATGATGATTTTACCAATGAAATCACCATTTGTGGTTTTAACAATACGATATGGGTCTGCAAGCTCTAGTCCTAGTACTTTGGTAAGTACAGATTTTGCACCAAATCGCAGTGCCTGTTCTTCCATCTGGAGGGATAAATCAAAACCGCTAATGCCATGTGAAAATCCGGGATAATTTTCGATCTCATCTGTAGCAGCCACTTGACCGCCAGCTCCTAGATTCTCCAGGTATAATGTTTTCAATTTGCTCCTGGCGCTATATAAAGCTGAGGTTAAACCAGCAGGTCCTGCACCAATAATGATAACGTCATAAGATTGCATGATAAATCTCCTTTGCAGTATTAAAATATATAAATTTCAATGCTGTACTATGCTTTGTGCATGTGCAGATTTAGCGTAGTACAGAGTTTCTAAAACTACATGGGAATAAATAATAAGGGAATACTAATTTATAAGCTGCATTTTATGTTTTTTTACCCTACTATCTATATTTTTCTGTGTTCCCTGCGCCTTTGCGGTTCGATTTTATTCTGTGCTTTAAAAAGACGCGAAGTGTCTTTCTTACAAAAGGAATTTCTTACATTATATTCGGGGTGCAAAGTAAAGAAATCTTGTCTCTCTATAATTAAAAAATTTACATAAAAAGGCGGATGACGAGATGGAATATGGACTGCAATTGTTAAGTATTGTACTTATTAATCTTTTGCTCAGCGGCGATAACGCCCTAGTCATTGCGCTTGCTAGCCGCAATTTGCCTCTACATCAGCAGAAGAAGGCTATGCTGTGGGGCTGCATTGGCGCTATTGTACTTAGGGTCGCTTTGACCTTAGCTGCTATTTTTTTACTGAAAATACCGTATTTGCAAATGATAGCAGGCATTTTATTATTATGGATTGCCATTAAGTTAATGGCAGAGCAAAAAGGGTGCGAGCAGCGTTTGGCCGGAAAGAAAAGTGTGAGCGGAGTGATTAAAACCATTATTACTGCTGATTTTGTTATGAGCCTTGATAATGTAATAGCCATTATTGGTGTAGCAAAGGACAATGCTGGCTTACTAGTACTCGGACTTGCTATTAGCATACCCATCATTATCTGGGGAAGCAGATTCATCTGTACGTTAATGCAAAAATGGCCAATTATCATTAGCCTTGGTTCTTTCTTTTTAGGATGGACCGCTGCTCAGATGATCTTATCAGATCACTATATCGTTCTCTTAATGGGATCTTATTTCTGGTCCAATTACCTTATTTATGGGATTAGCGGCTTGTTTGTTGTCATTATTGGTAAAATTTTAGGAAAAAATAGAAGTGAGTAATAGATAATTATTATAAAAACCGAACAATATAGAATAAAAAAATAAAAATGTTCATAGTTTATTGACAGGTGCTATGATATGCTATAAAATAAGACAGTAAACAGAATATAACTCGTATATTTTTGAGAATAAGGCTCAAGCGTTTCTACCAGATGACCGTAAATTATCTGACTACGAGTGAAAGTGTACCTAGGGTTCCGCATAATAAAAACAGAGAATCTCTACTTTTATTATGGTCTGCGACCAAGTGGTACAGGCACTATGGCAGTGTTACACCGATGGGATAAAAACCCGGGCGGGGAGGTTTCGCTCATGACCTGAAGCGATTCTCCCTGCCCGGGTTATTTTTTACGTTGGAGGTGATACTAGTAATACAAAAGAGAAATAAAAATGATGAAAATTTTCATATAGTGTTGATTAATATAAAAAAGGGATTGAAGGAGAGTCATATATGTTAGAACGATTATTTAAGTTAAGTGAACGTAATACCAATGTACAAACGGAGGTAATGGCTGGTATTACTACATTTATGACAATGGCATACATATTATTTGTCAACCCCAGCATTCTAGGATCTGCTGGAATGGATAAGAATGCAGTATTGCTTGCAACTGCAATTGGTTCTGCCGTCGTTACAATGATGATGGGGATATTTGTAAACTACCCCATTGCCTTAGCGCCTGGTATGGGACTCAATGCCTTTTATGCCTTTACAGTGGTTATTGGTATGGGGATTTCTTGGCAAGTGGCTTTAGGAGCTGTATTTATCTCAGGTATTATTTTCTTAATTCTAACTCTAACTCAAGTGCGTCAACTCTTGGTTGAAGGTATGCCTAACTCTTTAAAGCATGCGATTACCGTAGGGATTGGCCTATTTATTACAATTATTGGTTTGAAGCTTTCTGGCATTATGAATATTCGCTTATCATTAATACCACCCACTTTAGAAAAAATTGTTGCTGCGAAGGGCAATGGATCGCCCCTATCTTTTGAGACGATTATAGAACTGGGCAGATTGGCTGATCATCACGTCTTACTAGCTGTTTTTGGTCTTATTTTCATTAGTATCTTAATGGCACGTAAAGTAAAAGGAGCAATGCTATTCGGTATTCTTATTAGTACTCTTGCTGGTATTGCAATGGGTATTGTCAATGTTCCGGCAGGATTTGTACCTGTAGCAATTCCTGACTTTAGTAACAATGCGTTTCTGGCACTGGATATTCCTGGTGCTATTAGTATGGGATTAACAACGATTATCTTCACATTTACTTTTGTTGAATTATTTGACACGATGGGTACCTTGGTAGGTACGACCAGCAAAGCTGGCTTAATGAAAAAAGATGGTAAGATTCCTGGCATCGGTAAGGCCATGTTGGTAGATGCTACTGGTGTAAGTCTTGGAGCTGTTTTAGGGACAAGTACCATTACGGCTTTTGTGGAAAGTGCAGCTGGCGTAGGAGCAGGTGGTCGTACTGGTTTGACTGCTGTCGTCTGTGGGATATTGTTTCTTTTAGCATTGTTCTTTACTCCTGTTGTGGCTCTAATTCCTGACGCTGCGACTGCACCTGCTCTTATTATTGTAGGAGCATTAATGATGGAAAGTGTAAAACACATTGATTTCGGTGATTTTACAGAAGCTATGCCAGCTTTTATGACAATTATTATGATGCCCTTTACCTATAGCATTGCCAATGGTATTTCTTTTGGTCTAGTGTTATATCCATTATTAAAATTAATTACTGGCCGCGGCCGGGAAGTGCATTGGATTGTATATATATTAGCTGTTTTGGTTGTTGTGCGCTTGTTTTTCCTAGCGTAGATAAAGTAATAAACCCAGATACTAACGTAGAAAAGTATCTGGGTTTACCATTCAGTGTGTAAAACGTGTGTTGCATTGTCTACTCATATGAAAGTATGCAGGATGATATAAATTTTCGATAAAGATCAAAAAAGGAGGAGCTTTTAGTGAAAGTAGCTATTATTATGGGAAGTGATTCTGATTGGTCTATCGTTGAGCCAGCTGTTGACGTATTAAAAAAATTTGGCATAGCCTCAGAAGTGGTGGTAGCTTCAGCTCATCGCACACCTGATAAAGTTCATGAATTTGCAGCAGGAGCCCGGGAACGGGGCGTTGAGGTGATTATTGCCGCTGCTGGAGCAGCAGCTCATTTGCCGGGAGTGATTGCAGCATATACAACATTGCCGATCATTGGAGTGCCTATTAATAGTACCTGCCTAAATGGGCTTGATGCATTACTTAGCATTGTACAAATGCCTGCTGGCATTCCGGTAGCTACAATGGCAGTGAATGGAGCTAAAAATGCAGCTATATTTGCGGTACAAATTATGGCTGGAAAACATGTAGAGTTGGCTGAAAAATTAGCGGAATATCGTAGAACGATGGCTGGTGAAGTAGAAGAAAAAGCAGCCAGACTTTCTGCTAAATTGTTAGGATAATAATATTAGGAGAGTGTTAATTATGGAAAAACAACCGTTATATGAAGGCAAAGCAAAGAGAATTTACAGTACAGATGTGACTGATGAATTGCTAGTGTATTATAAAGATGATGCGACAGCTTTTAATGGCTTAAAAAAAGGTACGATTGATAGCAAAGGAGTACTCAATAATAAGATTACAACCTTTTTCTTTGATTTATTAGGCAAGAATGGCATTCCACATCACTTTATCAAAAGGGTAAGTGAGCGTGAGCAGCTTGTTAAGTCTTTGAAAATTCTCCCTGTAGAAGTAGTGGTACGTAATATTGCAGCAGGTAGTTTGGCAAAGCGTATTGGCTGGGAAGAAGGCAGAAAACTTCCTGCACCAATCGTCGAAATGTATTATAAAAATGACGAGTTGGGTGATCCGTTAATTAACCAGCATCACATTAAAATATTAGAATTGGCTACTGAAGAGCAAGTGAAAATTTTAGAAGAATATGCCTTTAAAATTAATGAAATTTTGACTAATTATTTAC
>CAMKSY010000129.1 GCA_946415545.1 uncultured Pelosinus sp.
GAATAAAGTTCCTTCTAAAGTTTTTTTCTTTAGCAGGAAGGTAGAATTAGATTCAGGAATATTTGTAAAAGACGGAATGATTATTATTAGGTGGCAAAAGAAAACCTATCTTGTATGTCCAATTAGTAAAATACAACTTAGAGGTGGACATAATATTGAAAATGTTCTCGCTGCTTGCGGTGTTGCCTTCTTCGCAGGTGTTACTTTAATTTCTATGGTGCAGACATTATTTAATTTTACAGGGGTGGAGCATCGAATTGAAAAAGTAACGGTGGTTAACGGTGTGCCTTACTATAATGACTCGAAAGCAACAAATCCTGAGTCATCCATTAAAGCTTTAGAGGCTTTTGAGGAACCTATCATATTAATTGCAGGCGGACGGGATAAAAATACGGATTTAACTGCATTTATGAGATTGATTAAGGAAAAGGTGGAGCATTTAATCTTATTAGGTGAGGCTCAAAATAGATTTGAAGCAGCAGCATTTCAGCATGATATATCGCAAGTTCATAATGTAAATAGTTTGTCAGAAGCGGTACAATTAGCATATCACCTAGCAAAGGAACCTCAAGTCGTATTATTATCTCCGGCATGTGCTAGTTATGACATGTTTACTAGCTATGAAGAGCGGGGAACAGTATTCAAAAAATTAGTTAATGAGTTATAAGAAAATATCATTGGATAATTTTGCTGAATTGAATGCGAATCGCATTCAATGATAGGAGGGAATTCCTTTGGCGGTTAGACCTAAGTCGCCGGATTTTATTCTTTTTTTTGCTGTTATTGCATTATTAAGCTTTGGTGTTGTAATGGTGTATAGTTCGAGCGCAGTCTCAGCCTATGTCAACTTTGATGATAGTTATTACTTTTTAAAGCGACAGCTTATCTGGGTAACTCTGGGAATCACGGTAATGCTGGTAACTTTAAACGTGGATTATCATGTATGGCGCAAATTTGCAAAACCTACATTGCTATTAACAATAGTACTTTTAATCTTGGTGCTTGTTCCTGGATTCGGTAAGGTAGTAAATGGAGCGCGCAGGTGGCTTGGATTTGGCTCCATATATTTACAACCATCGGAAATTGCTAAGCTAAGCATGGTTTTATATTCTTCCGCCAGCTTAGCGCGTAATCAGGAAAAAATAAGTTCATTTATCAAAGGGGTCGTACCTCAACTATGTACCCTTTTACCATTATCTTAGAACCTTATCGCCTAAAACGATTACTGGCTTTTAATGATCCTTGGGCCGACCCTCTCAATACAGGTTATCATATTATCCAATCTCTTTATGCTCTTGGCTCAGGCGGTTTGTTTGGTGTGGGACTTGGGCGCAGTAGAGAGAAGTTCTTATATCTACCAGAACCTCATACCGATTTTATTTTTGCGATTCTAGGTGAGGAGCTTGGTTTTATTGGCACGGTAACGGTAATTTTATTGTTTTTTTTGTTTGCTTGGCGTGGATATAAAATCGCTATTTCTGCACCAGATATTTATGGAAGTTTATTAGCGGCTGGTTTAACTACAATGATTATTATGCAAGCTTTGATGAATATAGCTGTGGTTACAGCTTCTATGCCAGTAACAGGAATCCCCTTGCCATTTATTAGCTTTGGTGGATCTGCATTAATTTTCACTTTGCTCGGGGTAGGAATATTGTTAAATGTATCAAGGTATATTCATGATAAATAGGGTGGCGGATGGTAAGAATTTTATAGAATAGTTGAAGTTTCTAGAGTTAAGGGGGCAAATCCGAGATGCGAATTATTATGTCTGGCGGGGGAACAGGTGGCCACATCTACCCCGCCATTACTATCGCTAAGGCGCTGCGAGAGAAAGTTAAATACTGTGAAGTATTGTTTATAGGTACTCAGAGTGGTTTAGAAGCTGACATTGTACCTAAAGAAGGATTTACGATTCAATTTATAGATGTAGCAGGATTTGAGAGACGTTTGTCGGTAAAAAATATACAAACGATAGCAAAAACAATAGGAAGCGTTTGGCAGTCGCAGAAAATTATCCGGCAGTTTAAACCCGATATTGTTATTGGGACAGGCGGTTATGTTTGTGGACCTGTTTTATTAGCGGCCAGCTTGCTTAAAATTCCAACAATGATTCAGGAGCAAAATGTAATTCCTGGTATAACGAATAAAATTTTATCTCGTTTTGTCGATAAAATCGCTTTAGGGTTCACAGAAGCAAGTGAAAATTTTCCAAAACAGCATAAACTGTTTTTTTCTGGTAATCCCATACGGCAAGAAGTTCTATCTGCCAACCGAGAAGAAAGCATAGCGGCTCTTGGCCTTGACCCCACAAAACGTACGATATTGATATCCGGCGGCAGCAGAGGTGCTCGCAGCATTAATCAGGCGATGATAAAGGTTCATCAGTATTTTGCAGGTAGCAAAGAGATACAACTATTGCATGTTACTGGGCAAAGCGAGTATAATGGCATAGTTGGAAAATTTACGCAATGTGGTATAGATATAACGGCAGCTGGTAATATTATCATCAAACCATATTTATACAATATGCCTCAAGCACTAGCCGTAGCAGATCTTGCGATCTTTAGAGCGGGTGCCCTGGGACTAGCTGAATTAACAGCAAGGGGGGTTCCATCAATATTAATTCCTTATCCATATGCCGCAGAAAACCATCAAGAGTATAATGCTAGGGCGATGGAGCGGCAAGGTGCTGCTATTCTCATTCATGACAAAGAACTTAATCATGATATATTAATTAATAGTATTAATGAATTAATTAATACTCCACAAAAATTGGATATGATGTCTCTGGCAAGTAAGAAACTAGGTCGGCCTAAGGCTGCTGAGAGTATTGCCCAGGTGGCTCTTCATCTAATTAAATAACATTATATATTAAGCTGTAACACCCTTGACATGATATGCATACTATAAAACACGCATAAGAGCTGATAAGTAAGGGTGCCCAAGAAAGGGGAGACATTTTTTGCTAAAAGATATAAAAAAAATTCACTTTGTTGGCATAGGTGGTGCTGGTATGAGCGCAATTGCCAAAGTCTTACTACAAATGGGATATATTGTTTCAGGGTCTGACCTTACTAAATCTGAGACTACTGCTAAATTAGAAAAAATAGGGGCTCATATATTTTTAGGACACAATGAAGAGAATCTTCAAGATTCTCAAGCAATCGTAATATCGACCGCTATTCCTGAGACCAATCCCGAGGTTAAATTGGCAAGGAAGAAACAAATTCCGATTTTTCATCGTGCAGATATCGTGGCATACTTAATGTTGCAGTATAAAGGAATTGCCGTTGCTGGTGCTCATGGTAAAACGACAACGACATCGATGATTGCCGTTATGCTTGAACACGCTGGAGTGGATCCAACTGTAATTATTGGTGGTGAAGTTGATTATTTAAATGGTAATGCGAAACTGGGATCAGGCCAATATCTAGTTGCTGAGGCAGATGAAAGTGACGGCTCCTTCTTGAAATTTTCACCCCATATTGCCGTAGTTACGAATATTGAGAATGATCATATGGACTTTTATAAAACGATGGAAAATGTGTTAGATACTTTCAAAAAATTCTTACATAAATTGCCGCCAAATATAGGATTGGGTATTTTATGCTTTGATAATGAGAATATCCGAAATTTAGTAAATGATGTAGATCGTCCCTATATCTCTTATGGAATTGATTATACTGCTGAATATATGGCACGTAATCTTTCAACTCAAGGAGCCACGACTACTTATGATGTATATCATAATGAACAGTTATTAGGGTCTATTAAAATAAATGTTCCAGGAAAACATAATGTAGGGAACTCTTTAGCAGCTGTCATTGTTGGTTTAAATATTGGTCTTACTTTCCAGGAAATTGCAGAAGGATTGGTTCACTTTCAAGGCGCTAAACGCCGCTTTCAAACGAAGGCTAGAATTAATGGAGTTTGGATTATTGATGATTATGCTCATCATCCTACTGAAATCGCTACTACGTTACTGGCAGCCCGCCAGACAGAGCCAAACCGGTTAATTTGTGTATTCCAACCTCATCGCTATTCACGTACTGCATTTTTACGTAACGAATTTGGCGCTGCTTTTCAATCCAGTGATATCTTAGTTCTTACTGATGTATATTCAGCGGGAGAAGCACCAATTCCGGGGATCACAGGTGAGGTCTTGAAAGAGGAGGTTGAACGCCAAACGAGTAAGAAAGCAATTTATATTGCGGATAAAAATAAAATAGCTAGGTACCTTAGTCAAATTGTTGAACCTGGTGACCTGGTTATTACCATGGGAGCTGGAAATGTTTACTGTGTGGGGGAAGAGTTAATTGAATCCTTAGTGCAAAAACAGTAGTATAGAATTTGTCTCCCCTAATGGGAGACATTTGTTTCTATAAAAATGGGTTATCTATAAATATCATTTAATTACATAATTAAGTGATTGTTATTTAAAATTGGTGATGATACTTGGTGCATGCCAAGTTTTCTAATTAAAGTATAGGGTGATTGTACTTTTCTAGGAGGGGGAAGACGGTGGAGAAATTTATCGTCAAGGGGGAAGTACAGTTAAATGGAACGATCAGAGTAAGTGGAGCCAAGAATGCGATATTGCCAATTATGGCAGCAACACTATTATGTTCTGGTGTAAGTATTATTCATGAGGTTCCTTACTTACGAGATATTAAAGTAATGCAAGATATTCTAACCTTATTTGGGGCTAAAATTATCAGAGAACAAAATACATTGTTAATTGATACATCTAACATACGGGATGCGGATATTCCAGAACATTTAATGCGAGAGATGAGAGCATCTATCTTTTTGATGGGACCATTGTTAGGCCGATTTCATAAAGTAAAACTTTCTTATCCTGGAGGTTGTGCGATTGGTCCTAGGCCCATTGATCTGCATATAAAGGCATTAGAAAAAATTGGAGCATCTGTTAAAGAAAATTTTGGATTTATTGAAGCACAAGGTGCTTGCCTGACTGGTGGTGAAATTAATTTTGATTATCCTAGTGTAGGTGCTACAGAAAATGCTATGATGGCGGCAGTACTAGCGAATGGCGCAACGATAATTCGAAACGCAGCCCGCGAACCGGAAATATATGATTTGCAAGTATTTCTTAATAAGATGGGTGCTAAAGTAATCGGTGCAGGTACTGACACTATTAGAATTGATGGGATAAAAAAATTAACGCCAGCTGAACATATTGTCATGTCTGATCGCATTCAGGCTGGTACATTTCTGATTGCAGCAGCCATTACTCATGGTGACGTAGTTGTAGAAAATATATTATCCGAACATATTTTTTCTGTGACAGATAAGCTAAAAGATATTGGTGTAAAAATTACAACAGGGAACAATTCAATTCGGGTAAGAGGGGGAGATTTGCGTGGCGTTGATATTAAGACATTGCCATATCCAGGTTTTCCCACAGATCTGCAAGCGCCGATGTTATCTCTGGTAACGAATGCCAAAGGAACAAGCATTATAACAGAAACAATTTTTGAAAATCGTTTTAAGCATGTAGATGAATTGATGCGCATGGGAGCTAAAATAAAAGTAGAAGGTCGTACAGCTATTATACGAGGTATACCAAAATTAACAGGTGCCATCGTTGCTGCCCATGATCTTAGAGCTGGCGGAGCATTAGTTCTAGCGGCCTTAGCAGCAGAAGGTATTTCTGAAATAGAAAATGTATATCATATCGATCGGGGATATGAGGCATTAGAAGAAAAACTTAGAAGTTTAGGCGCAAATATTTCACGCCATAAAAAGGACTAGGGGGATTTATAGTATGAAGAGCAAAAGAATTGCAGTGGTAATGGGAGGGCCATCAGCGGAAAGAGAGGTTTCTTTAAATACAGGTAAAGCCATTTTAACAGCACTTCAGGAAAGCGGATATACTGGTGCAGTAGCTATTGATCTTGATCCTGCACGTTTTGTAGAACAGTTAACTCAAGAAAAAATTGAAATTGTATTTAATGCGATTCATGGTCAATATGGTGAAGATGGAGTATTACAAGGAGCACTTGAATTGTTAGGTATCCCTTATACTGGGTCAGGAGTGCTAGCTAGTGCGATGGCTATGGATAAAGGTATCTCTAAACGAATATTTTTGTCGGCCTCCATTCCGACACCTCGTTCTCTTTTATTTACAAAAGCTGATTTAAGTCGTGAGTTAGTAACAGAGATTATTGCTGGTTTTAGCATACCGGTTGTAGTTAAATCTTCATCTCAGGGATCTAGCATTGGTGTTGTCATCGTTGAAAAAAGTGAAGATTTGTCTCAGGCGATTGATCAGGCTTTTCAATACAGCGATACTATTTTAGTTGAAGAATTTATTAAAGGAAGAGAGCTTACCGTTGCAATCTTGGGCAATAATGACTTAAAGGCATTGCCTGTGATTGAAATAGTTCCTTTTTCAGGGAAGTATGATTACCATTCTAAATATACAAAGGGAACTACTGAATATATTGTACCAGCACAATTATCAGAGGAAACCACTTCTCTTGTGCAAAAAGTGGCTTTAGAGGCTTTTCATGCTTTAAGATGCTCTGGCATTGCGAGAGTGGATATCATGCTGGATGCTGATAATAATCCGTATGTGTTAGAAGTGAATACGATACCGGGAATGACAGGTACTAGTTTAGTGCCGAAAGCAGCTGCTGCTGCAGGAATGTCATTTAGTGCATTATGTGAAGAATTACTGTGTCTAGCAGAGACTAAATAATGTAAAATATTATTTCCTTGTAGTTGCAAGACAGTATTTTGTATGGATTCAATAATATTTAGTTAGCTAAGATGGGATGCTTCTTTTCATAGCTAACTAATCGGTAATTATTGGAGACTGTATCAACGTACTGTCTGTTTTTTTATAATTGTATTATACTTAGAATTGTTGTATCATTACTTTTATACCTATAATTATTAACGTTATATCAAGGAGCGATTATATGGGGGATCTAGAATCATTACAGTATACACCGAAAGATAAAAGCCGTAGGCCGAATCAGGGGTTTATTGGATTAATTTTAGTACTGGTTGTATTGATTGCGGGACTATTATTTGTTAAGTCATCGTACTTTACTATAGGGGAAGTAATAGTTGAAGGCAATAAATATATAACTGTGGATGATGTATACCATATTGCCGATATTCCTGAAAAATTGAACATATTTAATTTAAGCACATCGGATATAAGAAATCGCTTACTCAATGACTTAAGAATTGCAGAGGTTGATATTTCACGACGCTTTCCTGGAACGATAGTCATTCATATAAAGGAACGAAAGCCGATCGTTTATGTCAGTAGTAGCTATGGATTCTTAGAATTGGATTCCCAATGTATTGTACTGGCAGCTTTCAAGAATTTAAAAAATATGAATGTGCCTATGATAACAGGAATTCGATTAGATAATGAGTATGTAAGTGACAAAATTGAAAATCCAACGATTCAACGTGTTGTACATTATTTATCATTGCTGGATGAACCAGTTTTAAATCAAATCTCTGAGGTTAATGTAATATCACCTGAGCAAATCAGTGCTTATACAGTTGCATCCGTGCAGATTCGTTTGGGCAGTAGTGAAAGATTGTCTGATAAAGTTAAATTAACAAATACTATTTTACATGAAATTAGTGATAAAAAAATGAATGTAGAATATATTGATCTTACCTATGCCTCACCTTTTATAAAATTGAAACCTTAGAATGTGAGGAACGTCAAGGATACTAAAAATATAGTTTAAAAAAGGAGAGCGAGAAATTGCTGAAGCTTAGACAAGGACAAGCTGCTATTGCCTTGGTATGCGTTGTACTAGGGTTTATGTTAGCGGTACAATTTCGTACGGCCCAGGATATTCGATCAAGTATTCCTTTTCAGCGTATTGAGGACTTATCGCAACGCTTAAGTCAAACTGAAAAAGAACGCGATGTACTACTCAAACAAGTATATGAATTAAGACAGACAACAGGAGCCGAATCGGCGACAAAAGAAAGCGAAAATATTAAAATGGGTGCTGGTGTAGTAGCTGTAAGAGGAACTGGTCTTAGTATAACAATTGACGATAGTAAACGATTATCGAAACCAGGGGAAAATCCGAACTTATATTTAATTCATGATGAAGATATGTTAAAGGTAATTAATGAATTGTGGGCAGCTGGTGCAGAGGCGATCTCTATTAATGGGCAGAGGCTAATTGCCACATCAGAAGTACGCTGCGCTGGACCAACTCTATCGGTAAATAATACACGGTATTCGCCGCCATATGAAATATTGGTGATTGGTGAACCGCAAACCTTGGAAAATTCTCTTAAAATGAGAGGCGGAGTAATAGAAACTTTGCAATTTTGGGGGATTCAAGTCAGTCTGAAAAAACAAGATGTCGTAGATGTTCCTGCATATAAAGGTGCATTTCGCTTTGAATATGCCAAGCCAATAAAGGATGGTGGTAAATAATGGCTTTACCATTGGTTGGACTTATTATTGGTATTAGTTTAGGTGTCTTTTTTCCTCTTACTATACCTGTTGAATATGCAAAATTCATGTCAGTTGCTTTATTAGCTTCTTTGGATTCTGTATTTGGTGGATTACGCGCTGGAGCGGAAGAAAAATTTGATAATACTGTATTTATTACGGGTTTTTTTACAAATGCATTAATGGCTGCTGGATTAGTGTACATTGGTGAAGGTTTGGGTATCGATTTATATTATGTTGCACTATTAGCTTTTGGTTTACGGATATTCCAAAATTTGGCGATTATTCGACGTTATTTTTTAAGGAAATAATAAGGATTTAAAATTGTTAAAGCTTCTGAAGACTTGGCCTATGCCAAGTCTTTCTTAATATAAAAGGATAATCAAGGTACTAATTTACTATGATGAGACTTAAAAAAAATATTAGTAGGATAATTGTCTCTTTCTTACAATAAAAAAAGGAAATTTGGTATTTATGTTGAAATAGGTGTATGGTGTAGAATACTTCAAATGAGGTTAGCCATGGATAGCAAAAATATATTAGGAATTGATATCGGTTCAAGTAATATTAAAATATTTGTTGGGAAGATTGGTCAAGATGGACAGGTAACAATTGCTGGAAGCGGCCAAATGACAACAAATGGTTTTGCAAAAGGTGTAATATCCAATTGTAATTTATTGGTTAAGTCTATTGAACAAGCTGTTGAATGTGCAGTTATGGCTACTGATATTTCAGTAAAGGATGCGTATATTGGCATTGGCGGTATGGAACTTAATGCAGTAAATAGTATTGGCAGCATTGCTCCTTCCGTTCCTAGCAGCATTACAATTGATGACGTGAATCGTGTGTATCGTGCAGCAGCCTTGGTTGCTATTCCTGATAATTATGAAGTGTTACATGTATTGCCACAGAAGATTTTTGTTGATAAACAAAGAAAAAATGGATTGCCATTACAAGAAAAAGGTTCCCACTTAGAAGTGGAGGCTCATGTTATAAGTATACCTAAAATGACACTCAATGATCTGATCAAAGAAATTGAAACGTTAGGTATACATGTTGTTAATATAATTGCTAATGCTGTTGCTGTTACAGAAGCTATACTGCCAGTGCCTGCTGAAAACTTTCTAGTAATAGATATAGGTGCGGGGAGTACAGAGTTAATCTTGTATCAGGAGGGACATATTGATTTCACTACAGCGTTACCTCTTGGTGGAAATTATATTACAAGTGATATTATGCGAGGATTAGCTATTTCTTGGGAACATGCTGAGGAGATTAAGAAGTATTACGCAAAGCTGGATAAGCAACTACAGGGGCAAGAGATCATTTTAGATTGTAACGCGTATGGTACTACAGACAAGCATGTTTCTTATGACTTTTTATATAAAATTGTTGAGAGTCGTATCTGTGAACTTGTTGATTTAATGCATGAGCATACTGAAAAAATTTTGGCAGAAAATAAAATTGAAAAGATTTTTCTCACTGGTGGTTGTGGGTCTATGTCTGGTTTTGTTCAGAGCATAGAAGCAACCTTTGGTATACCGGTTCAAGTTGTTATTCATCAAGAATTGCCTTTAGAATATCGTTCTCCTGAAAATGCAGCTTGCTATGGGATATTAAAATATGCAGGAAAGAATTTGCCAGAACCCCAAGTTATTCTAGAGAGTAATCCTTGGCGGTCATTGATGAGTAAGTGTAAAAAATTTTTAAAAAACTAAATCTTGTGACTATAAGGGGGAAATTCCATGCTTGAATTAGATATGGATTTAGATCAATTTGCAGCAATTAAAGTAATTGGTGTTGGCGGTGGTGGAAATAATGCAGTAAATCGGATGATTGCTGCTGGTCTACATGGTGTAGAATTTATAACAGTAAATACAGATGCGCAAGCATTAATGCATTCTCAGGCAGCTTATCGAATACAAATTGGCGAGAAAC
>CAMKSY010000130.1 GCA_946415545.1 uncultured Pelosinus sp.
ACATTATTACATTTGCCAGTAAGTACAACACATGTGGTTTCAGGATCTATCATGGGGGTAGGAACTTCAAAACGCATTAGTGCAGTTCACTGGGGGGTAGCACAGCAAATGCTTATGGCTTGGATATTAACAATTCCTTGCACAGCTTTAGTCAGTGCCCTAGCTTATAAAATCATGTTTTTGTTTATTTAGTTGGTATAATAATTACATATATAATTGTTGGCAAATAGGTGTTGATACTTATTTGCCTTCTTTATCTTTAGGATTTTGATGTTCTTAGATGAAAGATTCCTAAAGCGGCTTACTCATCGAATAAATAAATTACCGGTCTTTATGGATTAGGAAGAGTTATGATAAAATATAATAATAAAAGAATGATTTAGTCATCGATTCACAGTACAAAAAAGCTCATTGATAGAAAGAATGAAGTTGATCCTTACTGTTAGTATATAATAAAGTATAAAACGGGAGGCAGATTGATGAAAAATAAGCAAATTACTCTTTCTTTTGCAAATGGTGAAATAGGCTTGTATGATTCTGGAACAACTTTATTAAATATCAGCCAGGTTATGCAGGAACGATATGCTACACCAATCGTAGCAGCCAGAGTGAACAATGAGATCAGGGACCTGCAGTATAAAGTTGTCTCTGATTGTAGTATTGAATTTTTAGACCTACATACGGATCTAGGTATCAAAGTTTATCAGCGCAGCTTGACGTTTGTAATGATTACTGCCGTGTCTGAATTATTCCCATTGGGAGAAGTAACCGTAGAGCACTCTTTAAGTAAAGGGCTATATTGCGAGCTGCATATTGGTGAGACTGTTACGATGAATCATCTAGAAGTAATAACAAAGCGCATGCAAGAGATTGTTAATGCAGATAGACCTATAACTATGAAGAGCATTCCTATTGCGGAAGCAGTGGCCTTATTCGAAGCCACAGGACAATCTGAAAAAGTGAAGCACTTACAACAATTGAACCGTAAAAATGTTCGGATTTACTATTGTGGCAATACATATGATTATTTCTATGGTACGATGACACCTAGTACAGGATATTTGAAAGTCTTTGAACTAAAGCAGCATGCTGCTGGTTTTATCTTACGTTTTCCCGAAAAAGAATCACCTGATCGATTGCCGGCCTTTGTACCTCAGCAAAAACTATCAGAAATATTTTTGGAGGCGGAACGCTGGGGCGCGATCTTAGAGTGCGGTTATGTAGCCACATTAAATGAATATGTAGAGAATGGAAAAATTAAGGATATTATGAGAGTTGCAGAAGCACTGCATGAGAAAAAAATAGCACATATTGCTGATTTTGTAGCTGAGCACAAAGAAGTAAGGTTAATTTTAGTGGCAGGTCCGTCTTCTTCAGGCAAGACGACCTTTGCTCAGCGTTTAACTGTTCAGCTTAGGGTGAATGCTATGCGGCCAGTAGCGCTGTCCTTAGATAATTATTTCGTTGATCGTGACCGAACTCCCAAAGATGAAAAGGGAGCCTACGATTTTGAGGCTATTGAGGCTATTGATTTAGAACTTTTTAATGAGCATTTATGTAGAATACTAGCTGGTGAGGCTGTTAGTGTACCTTCTTTTAATTTTATAAATGGTCAGCGGGAATATCGAGGAAATATTATTCAAATTACAAAAGATCAGCCTCTTATTATTGAGGGGATTCACGGGCTCAATGAAAGGCTCACTGCAGCTGTTGCCAGAGAGCATAAAGTAAAAATTTATATAAGTGCGTTAACACAGCTATCGATCGATAATCATAACCGTATTCCTACTACTGATGGACGGCTCATAAGGAGAATTGTTAGAGATAGCCAATTTCGGTCTCATGACGCTCTAACTACTTTAAATATGTGGCATTCTGTTAGAAGAGGTGAGGAACGAAATATTTTCCCATTCCAAGAAGATGCAGATATTATGTTTAATTCTGCACTAATTTATGAACTAGGGGTACTAAAAAAATATGCAGAGCCTTTATTACAAAAAATCACAGCAGATCAGGCCGCTTATTCTGAAGCCATAAGGCTATTAAAATTTCTTTCTTATTTTCAGGATATTGATGATTGTGAAATCCCAATGAATTCTATTTTGCGAGAGTTTATTGGAGAATCATGCTTCCATGAATAGAGCAACATAAAGAATACCCCCTAACCTTTAGGTTAGGGGGTATTCTTTATGTTATCTCTTAACGATTATTTTCAAAGAATTTTAAAGCCACTTCAGGGAATAATGCATAGGATAAAATATCCTCAATGGATGCATTTGGATAACCCTTTTCAGCAAGCTGTTTAGTAAGAAGATCCATTTGTGGTGCAATATCATCAGCAGGGCGATAATCAATGATAGGTTCGCTGCCAATAATCTTTTCACGAACAGACTCATCAACAGGCATAGGAGTTTTACCATATTTGCCACGAGCCAAGTCTTTGATTTCACGTGGTACCATTTTATAACGCTCGCCGAGCATTACATTGAAGGTAGCCATGGAACCGATAATTTGGCTGGTAGGTGTAACCAATGGAGGGTAGCCAAGTTCTGCACGAACACGAGGCATTTCTTCCAAAAGATCTTGGTATTTATCTTCAATACCTTGTTCTTTAAGTTGGTTGAATAGGTTAGAAAGCATGCCGCCAGGAATTTGGAAGTCAAGAACATTTGTATCAACATCAAAGCTTGTTTTGAGGTTGAAGTCAGCAGCCAAGCTTTTCTTAACATTGGCAAAATGAAGAACGGACTCTTTGAGTGCATGACGATTCAGGCCAGTATCATACTCAGTACCTTCTAAAGCAGCAATCATAGTTTCAGTACAAGGCTGTGAAGTACCAAGAGCAAATGGTGACAGTGCACAGTCAATTACATCTACGCCAGCTTCAATGGCTTTTAAATAAGTCATTGAGCCCATACCGCTTGTATAGTGAGTGTGAAGTTGAATCGGCACACCTACTTTAGGATCCGCTTTTAAAGCTTTAACTAGATCGTAAGCAATATAAGGTCTAAGTAGACCAGACATATCTTTAATGCAGATGGAGTCTGCACCGCGTTCTACCAATTGGTGTGCTAATTTAATGTAACTTTCTACAGTATGATAAGGGCTAATTGTATATACACATACACCTTGTACATGAGCGCCAGATTCTTTAGCAGCTTTCATAGCTACTTCAAGATTACGCACATCATTGAGTGCATCAAATACACGAATAACACCAATACCGTTTTCTACCATTTTCTTTACGAAAGCGGTAACAACATCATCAGCATAATGATTATAGCCAAGAATGTTTTGACCTCTTAACAACATAGAAATAGGAGTTTTCTTCAAATGAGATTTCAAGGTACGTAAGCGCTCCCAAGGATCTTCACCTAAGAAACGTAAGCAACTATCAAAGGTAGCACCACCCCAAGCTTCTAATGCAAAATAGCCCATATTATCGAGTTGTTCTAAGACTGGTATCATATCCGTGAGGCGCATGCGAGTAGCAGCAAGTGATTGATGACCATCGCGTAATACTGTTTCCATGATTTGTACAGGTTTTCTAGACATATTATCCCCCTTTTTTTGAATGTAGTCATTGCAGTAAATTGTCCCAATATAGTATATAGAAATAAAGAAAATTGGAAGTTTACTACAAAGCTACTTAGTTAAATATGTAACAAGATTGATCAATTATAATTCTACATTATTTCACATGCTTTTGCTAGTCATTTAGTTTAAAATTTTTTTAAATTTCTTTAAATTTTTTTAATTTTCTTTTAGTATATTGTATTCAAAAAAGAATATTCAGTAAACAAGAGTGTAATATGATGAATTAGCTAATATTTTACTTCATCTAAATATTGTAGTTTGCGAGGATTTTTTAGACTAAGAAGGCAGAAGAATCGGACAGAATACAGAATTTTATTCTTGTATTAATTTGCGTGATAATAATTCTGCCATCGGACTCTTTCCTGATAGACTAGGCATGTCGTTATCGTGACCTAGTCGAGCAAGGAGTGCATAAACCTGGGGATTTTCTACAGGTGTACTAGCAAGAGCAATCGCACCATAGTTTTTTACATGCTCTCGTCCTTCTTCAGGAGGAAGCAAGCGACCCGGACCGCCTACACAACCGCCTTTACAAGCCATACCTTCAATGAAGTTCGCAGTAAATTGGCCACTGCGAATCTGCTCTAACAGTTTTTGGCAGTCTGGAATACCATCCACTTTAAGGGATACTAGCTTTTGGACCTTATGAGGAATCAATTTCTCTAAAGTTGTAGCTACCGCAGAACTTACGCCTCCTGTATAGGCGTAGACTCGTCCTCCCCATGAAGCTACGGCTTTTTCATTTTCTTCTTGATCCGCAGGATGAATACCTGTGGCTTCAAAAATAGTAGCCAGCTCCTGAAAGGTCATCACATAGTCGATGGCTCCCTTTACGTCAGGTAATAAAGCTTCTGATTTTTTAGCGATGCATGGACCGATAAAGACCACTTTGGCATCTGGTTCAAACTGTTTAATGACTCTGGCCGATGCGATCATTGGTGAGACAGAGGGGGAGATGTGCTCCATAAGATCGGGGAATTTATTCTCAATTAATTTAATCCATACTGGGCAACAGCAACTGGTAAACATAAAATCTTGATCCGTTTTGACATGCTCATCAAATTCAAAGGCTTCCTTCATAGTAATTAAATCAGCATATAAAGCAGTTTCTAGAACATCGGTAAAGCCCATTTTCAAAAGTGCTGAACGCAATTTCCCTGGAGTAACATCTGCACCAAACTGTCCTACAAAGGCAGGGGCGATAGAAGCATATACAGGAGAATTTTTTTGTTTTAAGAGGCTAATAAGAGGAACAAATTGAGACTTCTCTGCTAAGGCGCCAAAAGAGCATGCCTGGATACAGTGACCTTCACCGAGGCATTTTTCTTGGTTAATAAAAACTTTTCCAAAGTCATCTCGTGTAATAGCTTGCAAAGGGCACGCTTTTTCACAATTACGCTCTTCGGTGGGACATGATTGGCAAGCATCTGGATTGGCAATAATAATGGAATCATTCCCCATACCCATAAGTGCTTCTTCATCATAATCATTAAAAACTACATCATCATTATGAGGATCTAGGCCCATAGCAATACGAATCTGGTTTGCTACTTGGCGGCGAGTATGTTTATCTTTAAATTCTTCTGATACCATAGTACAAATTTCTTCCCGACGGTCAAATAAGGTTCCTTCCCAGGCGGCTTTAGCTACATGATAGAGAATGCGTGGCTTAATGTTTAAAGTAGTATGATCCATATTATACCTCCTAAATGTTATTTTACTATATAGTTAGTTATTAGCCATTTTTACGCCAATTCCTATTGCAGTTCTACACAAAATTTGATATTCTGATGCTTAGTCTGAAAAATATTTGTAGAAGGAGTAATCGTTGTGGCAGATGGACAAAGCAATCTTCAGAAAAATTTAGGATTAATGCCAGCAATGGCATTAGTAATTGGGATGGTTATTGGTTCAGGGATTTTTATGAAATCCGGCAGTGTAATTTTAGCGGCTGGTGATTCTACAATGGCTCTTATGGCCTGGGTGCTTGGTGGTAGCATAACACTTGCTGCAGGGCTGACAGTGTCTGAATTAGGGGCACAAATTCCTAAGACAGGAGGCTTATACACATACTTAAACGAAGTATATGGAAAAATGTGGGCATATCTGTATGGCTGGATGCAGACAGTAATTTACGGGCCTGCAACAATTGGAGCTCTTGGATTATATTTTTCTTCTTTATTGTTACCGTTTTTTGGTATTAGTGAAGAATTTAGGCTGCCGATCGCAGTGGGCAGTGTATTTTTTATGACAGGTGTCAATTGCTTAGGTACTAGATATGGGGGTTTTATTCAAACCGTTGCTACCATTGGTAAATTGATTCCTATTGCACTTATTGTTATATTTGGCTTATGGAAGGGAAATGGACAAATTTTTGGTATGACGAGTGGTGTTATCCCTCCTCTTGGCATGGGCGCAGCCATTTTAGCTACATTATGGGCATACGATGGCTGGGTTGGCGTAAGTTTCGTAGCGGGAGAAATGAAAAATCCAGCGAGACAATTGCCTATGGCTATTGTTTTTGGGCTCGGAATTGTGATGATTGCATATCTGACTATGAATATGGCGATTATGCATGTCTTGCCTGCTGCCGAGATTGCTGCATTAGGGAAAATGGCCGCCAGTACTACTGCAGGATTATTGTTTGGTGATATGGGAGGTAAAATTATCAGCATAGGTATTTTAATATCTATCTTTGGTGCCCTCAATGGCTATATTCTTACCAATGGACGTGTTCCTTATGCGATGGCGTTGAATGAACAATTGCCTGCTTCCACCATATTAGCAAAAGTTCCAGCAGCAGTTGGAGCGCCGGTAAATGCGATGTTATTAGAAGCGATTCTGGCAACTGCTTTAATGATTTTCTGGGATCCAGATAGCCTTACTGACATTGCTATGTTTGTAATGTGGACTTTTTATGTTTCTGCGTTTATCGCTGTATTTATTCTTCGAAAACGCTATCCCAATGTTAAACGTTCTTATAGTGTGCCTGGTTATCCAATTATACCTATGATTGCAATTTTGGGGGCGTTCTATATTATTGCCAGTATGTTTATGAATAAGCCAATGGATGCAATGGTAGCCATTGGTATTACGGTAGTTGGCCTGCCAGTCTATTGGTTGATGAAATAAGAAATGCCGACAAGAAATAATAAAAATCAGCAGCAGGAATATTCCTGCTGCTGATTTTTATTATTTCAGCTATCTTAAGATTGTATCACTTGATTTTAAATTAGGAAATGATAATACTTGTAATTACACGGTTGCGGCCTTCTTTTTTTGCTTGATAGAGTGCTTTGTCGGCTAGCTCAATAATTTTCTCTTTGCTAGGAGGAATTGCAGAAACAGCAGGGTCATAAGTGGCAATTCCCAAACTGGCGGTGATTTTTGCTGTAGTGGCTCCAACGTCATCAGGAAAGCTTTCACTTTCGATAATTTCACGTAATTTTTCGCCAAGGAATTTTGCTTCATTACTACTGCATTCAGGTAAAATAATGCTAAATTCTTCGCCTCCGTAACGTGCCGGCAAATCAATATTTCGTACATTATATTGAAGAATTTGACCAAGTTGACTTAATAATTTGTCACCAGTGAGATGACCGTAAGAATCGTTATAACGTTTAAACTTATCAAGATCCAACATAATTAGACTTAATGGACGCTTTAAGGAAGCTGCACGTTTTAGTTCAATTGTAAGAAACATATCAAAATTTCGTCGGTTTGCTAGACCAGTGAGGCTATCAGAAAGAGCCATTAATTTTATTTGATTATATAAATGAGCTTTTTCCAGACCAAGGGCTATTTGTTGGGACATTAAAAATGCAAAGGATATACGATTTAAACGCTCAGGAGCAATGAAATGCTGCCAGCCTAGGAGTATTAACCCCAGAAGATTTTGTTCAACAGCAATGGGCACAACCATCATATACCTAGATGCATTTTGGTCATACAGTTCAGCGAAGGGAGCAAAGGTATTTGCTGCTGTAATACAGGGTCTAAAGGTTTCAAGTAAAGGTGCTAATGCAGGATAAGAGTCAAGATTCAGTTTTACCAGTTTGTAATTGAAATTAATGGAAGAGATGATAGTAAAGTTCTTTTTGTCAGCATCAATAAGCATACCCACGGCTACATCTGCATCTAAAGCTTTCATTATATGAGAAGTACAATGTTCAATGATTGTATTGGTATCAATAGTTGTAGAAGTAGTTTGAGATATTTCTGATAAAAATTTCTCTTCTTCAAGATGGAGCTTTGTTTTTTCAAAAAGCATAGCACTGACGATAGCTGTGCCTGCATGACGACCCAATGCTGTTAAAAATCGAAGATCGCTTTCATTAAAAGCATTCAGGTCGGAAGAATAGGCCTCGATAATCCCAATAACTTCACCGTCATGAATTAAAGGTGCACAAATCATGGATTGAATGCTGGAAAATATGAGCTGTGGTTTTTGTATATCAGGATGCTGCGATAGATCATTAATTGAAAGAGCTATATTCTGCTCTATTACCTGGCCACGTAAACAATGGTTTAATGGAATACAGGTTGGAGGCGTATTAATACCATAAGTCGCAACCACTTGGAGATGAGTTTGGTTGGTACATAATAGACCGATTAAACTTTGTCGAGAATGCATTAAATCAGTCACCATATCAGCGATTGCATCAAGAGTATCTTTTACATTGAGTTGAGACGAGATAATAGTCCCAATTTTTGATAACGTATCTTCCAGTAAATTTCGCTGCTGCTCGGATTTTTTATATAATTCGGCATTATTTACAGCCAATTGTTCTAATTGCTCCTTAAATAGTAGTAACTGTTCATAAGGATGTTTGATAACAAATTTAAAAACAGCTCGCAGAACGAAATAATAGGCAAAACATTTACAAAGGTGAGCGAACATATTAGTTTGAACAGAAACATCTGAAAGATAGGCTAGATTAGACAGAATGCTGAAAAGTAGAGCATTTTGTATATAATCACCTGTTAGGTATTGAGAGAAGTTACGTCGCAGAATAATAAGTGAAATACTATGAATACTAATAGCTATAAATAAGGTAGAAGTAACTAATGGATGAGTTGTATTGCTGATTTGGAGAAATGATGGTAATGTATCAAATTTATCAAAAGTAAAGCTAAAATTAGTAAGCAGCCCTGTAAGCAATCCGATTAACAATAAACTTGCAGCGTAAAATAAAAATGTGTCTGCAGGCTGGGGCGCTTTTAGAGTCAGACGTATAGTGTATAAGAGAGCACAGGCCCACACAATACAAGCAATCATCCAATACATAATCCAACTCGTATCAGCCAGATTATTTGCAGAATAAGAAAGCAGCTGCAATAAATCTAAGATGCTGGCACATAATATAAAAAAACTGATTGCTTTTCCTTTCAAATAACTGTATTGAGTTTCACTTTTACTAATACCATGCCAAGCAATAAAGGAGATAATAACTCCAAGTATAATTGTGAAAATTCCTAGCATATCGTGAGCTATGACCAGCATATTTGTCACCTCTTACGTAGAGTGATTTTGTTTTATCATATGCTTAGATTGTTTAAAAGTTTACAATATGCTAGGAGAGCCTATCAATACAAGATATTAAAAATGAGTGAGGTCTTACAATGGATAAACTTTGCCCTGCTTGTAATGGTTTAGATGTGATTAAAGATCAGTGTCCTATTTGTGGAGAACATTTATTAGATGGCGGATCGCTGCAAAATTATGTGGGACCCTATAGCCCCTATATGGAAAGCGATATAGAAAATCAATGTATCCATATCTTGTATTGTGCCGAATGTGGTTATGATGCAAGAATTGCCCTAAAACTAATTTATATTTAGCAATTCATTTTTTATGGAAAGGTGAATTTCACGGATAAAAAATTGCGAGTGGTAGGATACTAATACAGAAATAAATAAGTAGTCATTTACAATGTCATTGTAAAAATACTAGATTCAAAAAAATGTACAAGAAGGAGTGATTTTATGTCAAATCCTATAGTAAAGTGCACCGTGGATCAATGTAGTCACTATATGCCTGGTGATCAATGCATGGCAGCTAAAATTAGCATCTATAATGAAGCAGCAACTGGTAAATCAGAACAAGTAAAAGACACACAATGTAAGTCCTTTCATGACCGCAAGACAATGGGGGATATGATAGGAGCACTGCATAATGCGAATATTGGCGGGACCATATCTGCAGCATTTTTGGACGGTACCCAAGTAACACCTGAAGTAGAGTGCTTTGTGAATAACTGTAGTTACTGGCAGGGTAACAATGTCTGCAATGCATCCCAAATTGATGTATTCGGAGTTAATGCTGCCAAAACAGATGATACAGATTGCAGAACCTTTAAAAAGAAAAACTAATAAAAAAATGCCGAAAGCTGTAACCAGCCTTCGGCATTTTTTTATTGGTTCTGTAAACTAGAAACTAATGCTTATGATCACAGCCGCAAGAACATCCGTGAGTATGGTTTGCCGTTTGCTGTTCATCGAAATGAGTCTTTACATGGCTCTTAATTGTATCGATATACAAACGTCGCAATTTGGCTTGTTCTGCGATTTCTTCTTCTGTTAATGTTCCTGCTTTTTGTTTTCGTCCTAGCTCATTAATTCTAGCAATATCTTCTGGTGTTATCATAATAATGAAGACCTCACTTCCTATTTATGTTATTATTG
>CAMKSY010000131.1 GCA_946415545.1 uncultured Pelosinus sp.
TGAGACAAATCAATTTTTCACTTCATAGTTTTGATGGAAACCAGAAATCCATAGCGAAGGAAGAGTATATTGACAACATCTTAAATTTCTCTAATAAGGCAGCAGCAGAGTCCAACATAATTATATCCTTACGATTATGGAATTTAGATGAAGCGCTGCTTACAGCGGATCAAAGAAAAAGAAATCTAGAGATCCTTTGTAAAATTGAAGAATGTTTTAAACTGCCTTATAAGATACAGGGAAATTTGTCAGAAGCAAAAGCGTTAAAATTAAGAAATCAAGTGTATCTGAATCAAGATTATGAGTTTAAATGGCCTAATTTAAAGGAAGAAGAGGATATGGCACCCGGTTCTTGCTTTGGTTTAAGAAATCAAGCTGCCATTTTAGTTGATGGAACAGTAGTACCCTGCTGCCTTGACGGAGAAGGGATCATGAACTTAGGTAATATTCATGAAAAACCATTCGCTGATATTATCCATGCAAAAAGAGCAGAAAATATAAGGCTTGGCTTTTGCAATACTCATGTGGTGGAAGAACTGTGCAGAAAATGCGGGTACAGAAAAAGATTTAATAAATAGAATCCTTTCTGCATTGATAGGAAGGTTTGTCAATACCAGAAAACTATGATAGTATATTTGCGTATAAGAAGATTATACTGTTTTCATTAATTGACCAATTAATTGTATTTTTACGAGATGAAAAGAAATTAAAAGTAATTCTTATATCAAATATAAGCAATTATGAATGGAGAAATGATTATGATGGATTTGCCAAATTGCCCGAAATGTAATTCCGAGTATACTTATGAAGATGGAAATCTTCTGATCTGTCCAGAATGCAGTCATGAGTGGACTTTAGAAGGCGAAAATAGTGAAGAAAAAAAGAGTATCAAAGATGCAAATGGAAATGTCTTAAATGATGGTGATTCTGTAACAATTATTAAGGATCTTAAGGTAAAAGGAAGCTCGTCGGCTTTAAAAATAGGTACTAAAGTAAAAAATATACGTTTGGTTGATGGCGATCATAATATCGATTGTCATATTGATGGTTTTGGAGCTATGAAATTGAAATCTGAATTTGTTAAAAAGATATAGCCTTGATGTCTAATGCTCTCAATAACGCGAAGATACTTCTAATTTACCTTATAGTAGATTAGAAGTATCTTCTTTCCTTTTACAGGAATGAAATAAAAAATATGAAAATTATGCTGGGGGAATGAGTGGCAGATGTATTGACTTGTTATATAGAAAGTGCCCATTGCAGATCTAAATGGGATATGACATTTAAAGGAGCAATGCTAATAAAGCGGATTTTATAGATGTAGTAAGGTTTATAGGACGTAATTCAAAAGTCGTTATAAAATCAGCGTAGGTCAATGATTCTTACGTCTTTAATCTGAGAACCAAGATCAATTGTCGTTTCAATGTATAAGAGCATATTACCGTTTCTTATGTTTATTGTTAGCTCTGGATAAGCTGTTAGTAACGCTTCTTGTACTGATTCTTTCTCAGGAGTGCCTTCTACTGTAAGCGACAATTTGTCATTAAGTCCTTCTTTAGCTACTGTTATTAATACCCGACCGGTGGTAGCGGAAACAGTACTTATAGCATCTGCGATTACTCGACCGTAAAGATTCATGTCGCCAGCGACAATCATATCATCAGTGCGCCCTTTAATTTTGATGGATCTCAGGGGCAGCCAACAGCTGCATTTTGCCCAGCGTGCTCTGTCCCCTGACCGATAGCGAAGCAATGGCATTCCTTCTCTGCGAATGGTGGTAAATACCAGTTCGCCCTCATCTGCTGGCTTGCCAGTAACCGGGTCAATGATTTCTGTGATAAGATGCAAATCATTAAGATGAAAAGCATTGCATTCTGGAAGGGAAATCGTTTGAGCACCGCCAATTTCTGTTGATCCATAGCTGTCAAAGACCGCTGCACCCCAGTAGCCAGTAAATAATTCCTTATGAGCTAACGTTAATATTTCACCGACCAATATGATTTTATCAATTGGAAAGTGATAGCCTAATTTCTGTGCCTCGCGGGTTAGGGCGGTCATATAGGAAGGGGAGGAGAATATTACGTTGGGTGAAAAGCGATTCATCCAACGGATTGTTTCATGGGGATTGTCAGCGCCAACATTCAGCGGCAATCCGCCTGCACGTTCCACAGCACGCTGTACACTAGAACCGCCGATCCACAGCCCATGTCCAACTGGCAAAGCAATCAGAGCAACCAATCGTCCTGCATGAGCTATACGAAGTGCTGCGCCATAAAGATTGGATAGCATCTGTATTTCTCGATAGGTATAGTACATTCTTTTAGGCTCACCTGTTGTACCGGAAGTCGTAAAAACAGCCGAAAATTTTTCTTCAGGAACACACCAGAAATCCTGCCATTGTCGGATATCGTTGGCAGTAGTAAAGTCAAGTCGATGCAAATCAGCCGCCGTTCGTATATCGTCCGGTCGTAAGGTGCATTTGTCAAACATTCGCTGGTAAAAGGGCGAGTGTGCATATACATAGTGTATCGTGTTACGGAGCCGCCGTTCTTGAACAGCAGTGATTAATTCTTTCTTCATTCCATATTCCATCATGCCACGAAAAACAGTGCCAGCTTTTTTGACAACCACCGGTTGACAATTGCGTTCCTCAAAGCGCCGCAGCGTTCTATCAATCACTTCTGCAATCATAATTCTTCTCCTATAACCTTGTCAATTTTATAATTCTTTTTCATTATGTCCGAACAAATAGCCCTTATACATTATAAAAGACAAAGTATATCAGTCAGGATTTATGCGGACACTGTTATTAGATTATCTTATAGGAGATTACTTGATGGATACTATTCTTCTGTTTAAATGTATAGTTAGTGGGTTTCTTCTTGCCGCTCCCATCGGGCCCGTCAATTTAATTTGTATACGATATACCTTAAGTGAAGGACGCATGGCTGGTCTTATGGTAGGGATGGGAGCAGCGCTGGCTGATTCCTTGTATGGGGCGGCAGCAGCGGCAGGATTAAGTATGCTTACTGCTTTTATTGCGCAATATGATGCTGTTTTTCGCTGGGGAGGCGGAGTATTTATCCTTTTGCTTGGTATTGCAACCTTTCGAGCACAACCGAAGAGTACAGCTGACAACAATAATTCAAAGCATAGTCTTTATAAGCGTTGTGCAGGAGTTTTTCTTTTGACACTAACCAATCCTGTTACCATATTTACATTTATTGCGGTTTTTTCATCTTTTGGCATTGCCATACTTGTTACTGATTTGTCCACTACTTTATTAGCCTCCGTGGGAGTTTTTATTGGTTCAGCTCTTTGGTGGAGCGCTCTTACCAGTATCGTATGTCTGTTTCATAGTAGAGTGACGCCCCATATGATTGTTCGAACTAATAAAATAGCAGGAATTATTATAATCCTGCTAGGTATTGCCTCTATTACAGGGGTATAATCTAAGTGAGATGCTCTTGTCTCCAGGTACTTTCAGTCTTATGAGCGGAATCGTATCGAAGTTGTAGGGCATCATATAGTGGTTCTTTAAATTATGAGAATAAGATTAACACGCTATGTAACCTCTAATGGTGTTCATACATAAAATAATATAGGGATAGTTATATTCAGCTAAAAAAGGAGAAGGAATAAATGTCTAATATTAATTCATTTACATTTCCTTTAGGAGCTATCGTGTCTATTATTACGAACTCAGGTATAGTATATGTAGGAACCCTTTTAGAAGTACGTCATTGTAATGATTCTAATGAGCCTGGTCTGCAATTCCTGTTTCTTCAATTAACTATTGCTGTTGAACCGTATGTCGTAGGAGAATTGGTTGCAATCAATATTAATGAGATAACCTCTATTGGTCCCATTATAATCTCGTAAAGGAAGAACGCGTAAAATAATACTCCTTAGGCCTAATTGCTTAAGGAGTTGTTAGATTTCAGACACATTTTAGACGTTTCTCATTCCATATTACAAGCAATATTTATTGACCGTTGAATTGGGATATACTAAATCATAAATACTTGAGCAGGAGAGATTTTATGGAGTATCTAGAATTTCTACAAGCTGATATCTTATGTTTATTATATGATTACGGAGAAATGACAGCAAAAGAAATAAACTCAGTATTGGGAAGTGACCATGAAGATGTAGAATCCGCTCTTTTCCAATTGGTAATCGAAGAAAAGGTTAGAGAAGTATCCGAGGAAAAATATACTGCTGTAGATGAATTAAAAGTGAAGAGACTCAAGAAAGATTACCCAATTATATTTTAAGAAGATGAAGAAATACTAATTGTCTTACCTTAGGGTGAGACGACTAGTATTTCTTTTTAATGCTACATAAAAGTTATCAACAGGAATTCACATATTATTAACAGGTTTATCCACAAGGACGTCGTCTACATTGTGATAAATAATCTCCTATTTATGCAAGTCTAGGCAATGTATTCGCCCCATGGGGCATGATATGGGTTTTAAGGTGACGTCCGTGTTTTGCATAGACCAGTTCTAGTGCTTCGTCCAGGGTTTTAACAATCGTAATGTTTGCTTTCTTCAAAAGATCAGAATCCAAGGATGAAACTAATAGCAGATCAAATTTTTCTGCTGACTCGCAGAAATAGTAACCAACATATTTTGAAATGCTATAATCAGCTCTCAAAGCATCTTCCCGTTCCAAAACCGTATCATAGCCTAAAATCATTTCTTGTACATCCGCATTACCGCCAAGTCCTTCGGGGCTTTCGGTCAGAATAATCATCGTTCCCCCCGGTTTTGCCGCCTCCCGGGCATTAATCAATGTTTTAATGGATTGATAAAGGTTGACGTCTTTCGGACTGCCTCCTGCCGAAGCGATAACTAAATCTGCTTTTTCTCGAATCGTAACACCATCAATGGCATCTACTAACTCCCGTCCTTTGTTATGGGCATCCTTGAAATGTCCTGCTACAGCACCTGCTATTCTTCCTTCTGCCGTAACGACATTGAAAAGAAATGATGGTTTGGCAAGGCTGGCAGCTTCCAGCATATCTAAATGAATCAAGTTGGTATCATCATTGCCGGAACGAACATCCGGGTGAGGTCCTAACCCTCTGGTTGGATTAAGTGACAGGGCATGATTTTTCATAACAGTCTCATAGGAGGAGATACCAGGTAGTACATATTTCTTGCCACCGGACCACCCAGCTAGGAAATGATAGACAATACCACCCGTCAAAACAAGGTGGTCACATTCCATTGCCTTCTTATTAAGCCGCACAGGTGTGCCAAAAGAAGTCGTGCCACAATCTATCAGATTTTCCTGATCCAGGCAGTCGTGATCCATAACCTGAAACCGATCAGCCAACTTTGGCCCAAGCAATAGTCGATGCTCTTCTGCTGTTTGTGGGCGGTGAGTCCCTAGTGCACAGATAAAAAGAATATCCTCATCCTTTATTCCACCCCGATTTAGTTCTTCAACCACCAATGGGAGATATAAGCCTGTTTTCTGCCAGGCTCGGGTAATATCGGGGATAACAACGCAAACCCGTTCTCCTTCTCGTACTAGATTAGCAAGCCGTTCACTGCCAATGGGATTTTCCAGGGCTGTTTGTATGATTTCAATTTCCGATTTATCAAAAACTACGGGATTGCTTTCAATGACTTGCAGAATATTTTCTTCTGCGATAGACAATGTCATTTCTTCATTACCATACTTTAATGCAATTTTCTTTTCCATGATATATCCCTTCCTATTATTTAGAATGATCTTCTTTATTCTACTAGAACAACTTCCTTGGCGATATCTTTCTCTTCTTCTGGTAGTCGATTGGACCAATAACTGGCTAGTACGCTGCCGCTAATATACTGCCAAACTGCACCAACAGCAGCAGGCAAAGCTGCCATTGGATCAAGATGAGCTAAGGCAAGGGCAACGGCAAGACCTGAATTTTCCATTCCAATTTCAAATGTAATCGCCCGTGATTTTTTTGCAGACATTCCTACGGATTTTGAAGAATAATAACCAAGGGTTAATCCTAAGACATTTTGCAGTATTACTGCAAGGCATAGTACCAGTGCGACAGTGGCCATTTTGGCAGCATTCAGTGCGACAACGGAAGATAAGATTGTAATAATGAATACTACTGATACAGCAGGAACAATCTTAATAATCTTTCCCACCAGGTTAGGAGCCGCCATATGAAGGGCAACACCAGCAGACACTGGAATCAATACAATCTTAACAATGTCAACAAGAAGTACGGTAACATCGATAGGAATCATTGAGCCAGCTAATAATAGGAAAATGTATGGTGTCAAAATAGGGGCTAAGATTGTATTGACACTAGAAACCGTGATAGAAAGGGCTGTGTCACCTTTGGCAATATAAGTCATAACATTTGAGCCCGTGCCGCTGGGAGCAGCCCCTAATAGTACCATTCCTGCAGCTAAGGCAGGTGGTAAACCCAATAATTTTGCTACCCCAAAACCTGCTAATGGCATAATCAAATAACGAAAACTTACACCATAAAAAACATCCTTGGGGCGAGTCAAAACTAAACGAAAATCTTTCAAGGACATGGTGAGCCCCATTCCCAGCATAATCACACCTAATAGATAAGAAATATACGGACCAACAAATTTAAAGGGAGCAGGGTTAACAAAAGCAATGGTTGAGGCAACTAGCACCCAGACCGTCATATATTTGCAAACCAGTGCTGCTAACTTTTCTAGAAATGTAACCATGTAATAAACCTCCTAATTCATTTTGTTTGAAATAATAAGCTGAATCATGTAATAAAAAAACTCTTGCCCTTCGAGTCTTAATTGACTCAAAGGGGCAAGAGAAATTTCTCGCGATACCACCCTTTTTTATAGACCAATTGGTCTACCTCTCATCAGGTCTAACAACCCTAGCAAGATAACGGTTGCACTCCATTAAGGAGCTGAAACCGGCGCAGCTTACTTTTACATTTCAGCTTTGCTGTTCAGGAGTGATTTTTACATTCCCCTCGCTGCCAGTTCACACCAACCACTGGCTCTCTGAAACGATCATAGGATTGCAACATTCTCCCTCATCACATTTACAATAATATTAAAAATAATCGATATTGCACTTCTTTTTGTTAATTATCTATCATTATACTCTTCCTTTTGTAGCTGTCAAGTGGAAGTTAGAAAAAAGATAAAAAATATAATTGAATACCACAATGATCTTCAATAACTATATTTTTTAACATCTACTACTATCCAAAAGTACTAGTAGGATTTTTGGATAGTTTTGCTTACTATTATCCAACTAGTGGTGGTATACAAGGGCTGAGCATAAAGAATACGATGCTTAAGGGCAGATACTATCTGATTGCTTATGGTATTTATGGATAAGATGATAGCACTTTAAGATAGTATTGTATTCCAGGGGAAAGGAGTATTATTAAAAGGGAAGTTAACATTGGCGAATTGGTAAGAACTGAGAGCCAGGATTGTTCCTATGGACAGTTCTGGTTTTTTGTTTTTCTAAGTCGCAATCTTTATGTTTTAGAAGAAAATGGGGGGAGGTATTCATTCTCAGTAACAATGATCAGTCATGATTTAACGCTCTTATAATAGAATAAAGGATGATGATTTGATGAAAAAAGTACGAACCTTTGTGATTTCTTCACTGTTGCTGCTCTCAGCCAATACACAGTCAGTCTTAGCGGCAGAGGAGGAAAAAGTAACTTTTATATTGGATGAGATCGTGGTTACAGCGCCGGCGGTTAATGAGCCATTGACTGTGGAGACCGATCCTAAATCGCCAAGGCAGCCAGTTCCAGCAGCTGACGGCGGTGGATATCTGAAAAATATTCCGGGATTTTCTGTGGCCCGACAGGGGGGGACAGGCAGTGATCCGGTTTTTCGGGGATTAGGAGGAACGCGTCTTAATGTTTTATTAGATGGTACATATCAGTTTGGAGCATGCCCTGGCCGGATGGATCCGACCACTTCTTATGTTTTTCCTGAAGCCTATAGTAAAATATCAGTTTTAAAAGGGCCTGAGACTGTTAAATACGGTGGGGGAAACGTAGCTGGAACGGTCTTATTTGAACGGGAGACAAAACGATTTGACCAGCCGGGAGTTAGGGTTAACAGCAGTGTGCTTGTCGGCAGTGCTGGTCGTGATGATGAATTATTGGATGTTACCGCGGGTGATACAAACGGGTATGTGCGGATTATAAAAAGCAGGTCAAATTCTAATAATTATGAAGACGGTAATGGCAATAAAGCTCATTCTTTTTATACCAGGCAAAGTTTGACTGGTATTTTCGGCTGGACACCTGATGCAGATACCTTGTATGAATTTACTGCAGGTGCTAGTGATGCTGAAGCAGCTTATGGTGGAAGATCAATGGATGGTCCGAAATTTGACCGCAATGATTATACTTTTAAATTTAGTAAGAAAAATGTATCATCGGTGATTGATAATATAGAATTCAAAGCATTTCATAATTATGTGGATCATGTAATGGACAACTACTCGTTACGGCCTAACTCATCCATGATGAATATGGCTATGGAGGTTGACCGGACTGCAAATGGCGGACGCTTAGCAGCAGATTTAGTTTTAGGGAAATCGACTACTGGAACCGTTGGAATGGATTATCAAAAGAATAAACATAATGGAAGAAGCAATATGGGGATGGGATATTCAAGCTGGAGTCGGGATCTGATATTTACGAATTATGGTCTGTTTGGTGAAGCAAAACACCAATTGGACACGAATAGCCGTTTGCTGGCAGGGCTCAGAACCGACAGTCTTGATGTAAAGAATGCAAAGACAGAGGAAGAAGATCATAACCGGACATATGGCGCCTTTCTGCGTTATGAGCATGATCATAAAAATGCCCCGATTACCTCCTATGTGGGTATTGGACATGCGCAAAGACCAGCGGATTATTGGGAACGGAGAACTAATTTTTATCTGAAACCGGAGAAGAGTACTCAGCTTGATACGGGAGTACTGTATCGTTCAGGAAGACTTAATACGAGCCTGTCCTTATTTTATGCAAATATAGATGACTTCATTTTATTTAAAAATGCAAATAGGTCAATGACAAAGACGGCAGAAAATATTGATGCATCACTTTACGGCGGTGAAGTTGATTTGATCTATTCTCTGAACAAGCATTGGACGGCAACAGCTTCACTTGCATATGTAAGAGGTAAGAATGATGCCGATGATAAGCCTTTAGCTCAAATTCCACCCTTAGAAGGAACATTAGGACTCAAGTACGACCATGAGAAGGTAGAAGCGGGCTTATTGTGGCGCGGCGTTCAGGCGCAAACTCGATACGACTTAAACAGCGGCAGTGAAATTGGCTATGATCTGGGTGCGAGCAGCGGTTTTGGCATCCTCTCAGCCAACCTAGCTTATAAGGCGGCCAAGCAGGTTACTATTGCGGCTGGAATTGATAATATATTTGATAAAAATTACTCTGAATTTATTAGTCGGTCAGGGGCAGCAATACCAGCCTTGGGGATTGCTTCTTCCTTTAGAATAAACGAACCTGGCCGTACAATATGGATAAAAGCAAGCTATAATTATTAATAACTCCTAAAAAACGAATTTGATGAGTAGTTTTGAGGCGCAAGCTGGAAACGCAATGAGATGAAATATGGAACTTTTTGCAACCGTATTTAAATTAATGAATAGAACAGAAGAAGAAATCTCTGAAGATATCCAGTGAAAGGACTAACGATTGTAATAGTTTCTTGATATGTCGGAGAATGCACAAATATCCACCTCATTAAGAGTAATGAGGTGGATATTTGTGAAAATTTTGAAGTCCTTAATTGTAGAAATCAGAAGGAGAGCTGACAGTAGCGGAGTTCAAATGTGAAACTTACCGACAGCTTGACGTAAATCCATTGCCAAATTGGCTAACGCTTGACTGGAGGATGCTACTTCTTGCATTGATGCTGATTGCTCCTGGGTCGCAGCCGACACGGTCTGGGCTTCGCTTGATGCTTTTTTACTAAGTGTGTCGATCTGTTTTACTGATTCGACAATCCTTTGGCTGTCAACAGACATTTGTTCTATTTCGGTAGATATTTCTTTTATTTGATTTGATACGTTATAGATTAGATCAGCAATTTCTTGAAAGGCCTTTCCTGAAGCGTTCACGACTTCAGCTCCCACCTTAACTTCCCTGGTTCCATCATTCATAGCATTTACAGCTTTGTCGGTGTCTCCTTGGATTTCTTCAATTAAAGAGGCGATTTGTTTGGCTGCATCTTGTGATTG